>JALHNW010000044.1 GCA_022843345.1 Rubritepida sp.
CGCGGGCTCGGCGTCGCGGCCCATGCGGGCCAGGACCGTGGCGGCGCTGCCGCCGACCGTGACCGCATTCTCCAGCGTCCGCAGGTCCCGCAGGCGGGCCAGGGCCAGGGGGGTGTTCAGGTCGTCCAGCAGCGGCTCCAGCACCCAGTCCGCCGCGCCGGCCAGCGGTTCGGCCTCAGGCGCGCGGGCGAGCATGGCGTAGTGGTCGTCCAGTTCCGCCTTCGCCTCGTGCAGGCCCGCATCCGAGTAGTCCAGGTCGCCGCGATAATGCGTGCGCAGCAGCAACAGGCGAAACGCCTCGCCGGCCCAGGGGCCGTGCGCCAGCACGTCCTGCACGGTGCGGAAGTTGCCCAGCGACTTGGACATCTTCTCGCCATCCACCAGCAGCATGCCGTTGTGCAGCCAGGTGTGGGCCATCATCGCCGTGCCATGGGCGCAGCGGGACTGGGCGACCTCGTTCTCGTGGTGCGGGAACAGCAGGTCATGGCCGCCGCCATGGATGTCGAAGGTCTCGCCCAGGTGCTTCCAGGCCATGGCGGAGCACTCGATGTGCCAGCCCGGCCGGCCGCGGCCCCAGGGGGAGTCCCAGCCGGGCAGCGCGGGGTCGCTCGGCTTCCACAGCACGAAGTCGCCCGGCTCGCGCTTGTAGGGCGCCACGTCCACGCGGGCGCCGGCGATGAGGTCCTCCGGCGCGCGGCCGGACAGGTGGCCGTAGTCGGGGAAGCTGGCGGTGCTGAACAGGACGTGGCCCTCGGCCGCGTAGGCGTGGCCGTTGGCGACCAGGCGCTCGCACAGCGCGATCATCTCGGGAATGTGCGCGGTGGCGCGGGGCTCCACGTCCGGCGGCAGGCAGGCCAGCGCCGCCATGTCGCGGTGGAAGTCGGCGGTGGTGCGGGCGGTGATGGCGGCGATCGGCTCGCCGGATTCCGTCGCGCGCGCGTTGATCTTGTCGTCCACGTCGGTGATGTTGCGGGCGTAGGTGACGCGCAGGAACAGCCGGCGCAGCAGGCGGGCCAGCACGTCGAACACCACCACCGGGCGGGCGTTGCCCAGGTGCGCCAGGTCATAGACCGTGGGGCCGCAGACGTACATCCGCACGTGCGAGGGATCGAGCGGGCGGAACTCCTCGCGCCGGCGGGACAGGCTGTTGTGCAGGTGCAGGCTGGGCATGGGCGCTGCATCGGGCCGCGCCGCCCGCGCGTCAACCCGGCAACCGTTCCAGGACCTTGGCCCGGCCGATCAGCGGCAGCAAGGTCTTGATGTCCGGGCCGTGGTCCTCGCCGGTCAGGGCCAGGCGCAGCGGCAGGAACAGCGCCTTGCCCTTGCGCCCGGTGCCGGCCTTCAGCGCGTCGGTCCACCTGGCCCAGGTCGCCTC
Source organism: Rubritepida sp. (assembly GCA_022843345.1). Taxonomy (GTDB): domain Bacteria; phylum Pseudomonadota; class Alphaproteobacteria; order Acetobacterales; family Acetobacteraceae; genus Roseococcus. The sequence goes on from JALHNW010000044.1 coordinate 1,376, forward strand.
GTCCCAGGGTTCGGGCGGCAGGGCCTCGCGGGCGGCGCGCAGGAACTCGGCGTCCTCGCCCGGCTCGGGCGGGGCGATGCGGCCATGCACCACCTCCCACCAGTGCTTCGCCTCGGGCAGCAGGTCCAGGTTGCCGCGGATCGCCGCCCAGAACGCCGCGTCGGCGGCCTCGGGGAGGTGCGGGCGGGCCTGCTCGAAGGGCATCTCGTGCAGCAGCTTGCGGTTCAGCGCCAGCATCTGCCGCAGGTCGAAGCGCGGCGAGGAATGGCTGATGGCCTTGAAGTCGAACCGCTCCAGCAGGTCGCGCGGGGCGCCGGGCACCGGGTCGTTGGAGGTGCCGAGCGCGGCCAGGTAGCCGGTGATGGAGGCCGCCTCCACCCCGTCGCGCCGCAGCTGCCGCAGGGACAGCGAGCCGATGCGCTTGGAAAGCGGCCCGCCGTCGCTGTCGGTCAGCAGGGGCAGGTGGGCGAAGCGCAGCGCCTCGGGCCGGCCACCGAGGGCGGCGTAGATGTCGAGCTGCACGCCGGTGTTGGTGACGTGGTCCTCCCCGCGCACCACGTGGGTCACGCCCGTGTCCAGGTCGTCCACCACGGAGGTGAAGGTGTAGAGCGGCGAGCCGTCGGCGCGCACCAGCACGGGGTCGCTGATCGCGGAAAGCTTCACGTGGCGCTCGCCCAGCACCGCGTCGTCCCACGCCACGCTCCCGTGGGAGAGGCGGAAGCGCCAGTAGGGGCGCTTGCCGTTCTCCATGGCGCGGGCGAGCTGCTCGGCCGTCATCTTGAGCGCGCCGCGGTCGTAGAGCGGCGGGCGGCCCTGCTTGCGCGCCAGCTCGCGCTTGTAGGTCAGCTCCTCTTCCGTCTCCAGGCAGGGGTAGAGGCGGCCCGACGCCTTCAGCGCCTCGGCGGCGGCGGCGTAGCGGGCCAGGCGGTCGGACTGGCGGAACATCTCGTCCCAGTCCAGGCCGAGCCAGCGCAGGTCCTCCTGGATGGCCTGGGCGTAATCCTCGCGCGAGCGCTGGGCGTCCGTGTCGTCCAGGCGCAGCACGAAGCGACCGCCGTTGCGGCGGGCGACAAGCCAGTTGGCGAGCGCCACGCGGGCGTTGCCGACGTGCAGGTGGCCGGTGGGGCTGGGGGCGAAGCGCAGCTTCATCATGTCACGCGCCTCCTGCGGAGGCGCGTGACATGATGGTTTTCATGCCCTCAAACGCCGGGCGCGCGCTCAGCGCGCTTGGCTTGCGCGCCGCCGCGGGTGCGCTGCCGGCAAGGGCAGGCTGGGCGCGGCGGCCGCCGTGCGGCCGCATGGTCCTGCCGGTCATTCGCCGCCCCCTGCCCCGCCGTCGCCATCGCCGCCGTCGTCGCCTTCCTCATCCTCCGACATCCGCCGCGGGTCCACCGCACGCCAGTCGCGCTGCTCCGCCTCCTCGCAGGGGCGGGCGGCGAAGTCGGCCAGCTCGCTCGCGCTGCTCCAGCCGCCATCCTCGGCCCCTTCCACCACGGCGTCCTCGCCGAAGGCGAACCAGGCGTCGCGCACCTGGGCGGCGCTCATGCCGGGCGCGCGGCAGAACTCCATGCTGTCGCGCACGCGGCGGCGGGCGAAGAGATTGGCATGCGCCACGTTCGTGAAGCCGCGCACCACCTCCACCGGCTCCGCGCCGTTGCCGCCGGACAGGTCCATGATGCGAACTTCCAGGATTTGGGTCACGAGATCAGTCCGGTGAAGCCGTTGGTGATGGGGTAGCGCCGGTCGCGCCCGAAGGCGCGGTGGCCGATCTTCACGCCGGGCGGCGCCTGGCGGCGCTTGTAATCCGCGCGGTCCAGCATGCGCCAGACGCGCAGCACCAGGGCGCGGTCGAAGCCGCGGGCCTCCATGGCGTCCACGCCCTGCTCCTCCTCCACCAGCCCGTGCAGCAGGGCGTCCAGCACCTCGTAGGGCGGCAGGGTGTCCTGGTCGGTCTGGTCGGGCTTCAGCTCGGCGCTGGGGGGCTTAGTGATCACGCGCTCGGGCATCACCGGGCCGTGGGCGCCGCGCGCGCCGGCGGGCAGGTTGGCGTTGCGCCAGCGGCAGAGCGCGAAGACGTCGGTCTTGTACACGTCCTTCAGCACCGAGTAGCCGCCGCACATGTCGCCGTAGATGGTGGCGTAGCCCGTGCTCATCTCGCTCTTGTTGCCGGTGGTCAGCAGCATGTCGCCCAGCTTGTTGGACATGGCCATGAGCGTGACGCCGCGGATGCGCGACTGGAGGTTCTCCTCCGTGATGTCGGGCGGGCGGTTGCCGAAGGCTGGCGCCAGCATGCCCGCGAAGGCCTCCATCGCCGGGCCGATCGGGATGGTGTCGTAGCGGATGCCCAGCAGGCGGGCGCAGGCGGCCGCGTCCTCCAGGCTCTCCGCGCTGGTGTAGGGGCTGGGCAGCATCACCGCATGCACGCGGTCGGGGCCCAGCGCATCGGCAGCGACGGCGGCGGAGATGGCGCTGTCGATGCCGCCCGAAAGGCCGAGCACGATGCCGGGAAAGCGGTTCTTCTCCACGTAGTCGCGCAGGCCCAACTGCATGGCGCCGTAGATCTGCGCCTCGCGTCCCAGCGGTTCGGCCAGCGGCTGGGGGGCGCAGCGCCAGCCATCCGCGCCGCGCGTCCATTCGGTCAGCACCAGCGCCTCGGCGAAGGAGGGCGCCTGGATGGCGAGGCTGCGGTCGGCGTTCAGCACGAAGGACGCGCCCTCGAAGACCAGCTCATCCTGGCCGCAGACTTGGTTGAGGAAGACGAAGGGCAGCCCCGTCTCGACCACCCGCGCCACGGCGAGGTCCACCCGCGCGCCGGCCTTCTGCACCTCGAAGGGCGAGCCGTTGATGGAGAGCAGGATCTCCGCGCCGCTTTCCTGGAGCGTCTCGGGCACCGCGGGGAACCACCAATCCTCGCAGACCATCAGCCCCAGGCGGGTGCCGCGGAACACCACCGGGCCGGGGGCGGGGCCAGCGTCGAAGACGCGCTTGTCGTCGAAGACGCCGTAGTTCGGCAGCTCGTGCTTGGCGCGGCGGGCGACGATGGCGCCGGCATCGAGCAGGAAGGCCGCGTTGAACAGCCGCCCGCCCTCCATCCAGGGGCCGCCGAGGATGATGCCGGGGCCGCCATCCGCCGTCTCGCGCGCCAGTTCCTCGATCGCCGCCTCGCACATGGCGCGGAAGGCGGGCTTGAGGACCAGGTCCTCAGGCGGGTAGCCGGCGATGGAGAATTCGGGCGTCACCAGCAGGTCGGCGCCCATCGCCGCGGCTTCCGCGCGCAGGGCGCGGATGCGCGCGGCATTGGCGCGGATCTCGCCCTCATGCGGGTTCATCTGGGCCAGGGCGATGCGCAGCGTCATGGGACCGAGTTAGGCGGCGCCTTCGGCCCTGTCTACCGCCACCCTGACCCTCCGGGTCAACTGCGCCCGTGATCCTGACGGATCAACGGCGCCCGTTCTTCCGCAGCAGGAACTCGCGCCCCACCTTCACCCGCGGCGTGCCGTCGTATTCCACGATGTCGGAGGTGGCGTAGGTCTCGCTCCAGATCTCGGGGATGAAGGAGCCGGTGCCGACCACGTCCACCGGCGCCCGCGCCTCGGCCATCACCCGGCACTTAGTGACGCCGAAGCCCGACGACGCGACGATGCGGACATGCGGGAAGCCCGCCTGGTCCAGCGCCTCCCTCATCCGCCAGATCGCGGCGGCCGAGACGCCGGTGCCCACCAGGTGGCGCAGTTCCGTCTCGCTCCGGTAGCGGCGGATGGCGCCGGGCATGTGCCGCTCCAGCACCGCGTAGGATTCCGCCGGGTCCAGCCCTTCCAGGAAGCGGCCGCCATGGGTGTCCAGCCGCAGCGCCACGCGGCCAGCGGCGGCCAGGTCCGGGAAGCGGCGGCAGACGGCCAGGCCGTCCGTCACCTCCTGCCCGAAATAGTCCACCAGCACCGTCAGGTCCTGGTCGGGGAAGGTGTCGCGGAACATCTCGGCCGCGCGCAGCGTGGAGCCGGCGTAGCCGATGAGGGCATGCGGCATGGTGCCGCGCCCCGTCTCGTTGCCGAACCAGCGCGCCGTGGCGTCGTTGGCGTTGCCGATGAAGCCCTTCGCGCCCTCCTTCTGCGCCGCCGCGCTCCCGACGGAGGCGGCGTAGGCCATCATCTCCTGCATCTCCTGCCCCGCGCAGTGGCGCGCCTCCATGGCCAGGAAGGCGGCGTTGGGCAGCTCGATGCACATCTGGAAGGCGTTGTGCGCGGCCACGCAGGGCGCGCCGAGGCGCTGGAGGTACAGCGTCTCCAGGTCCGCCAGCGCGGCCATGGGGCCGGACAGGTAGAAGATCGGGTCGCCCGCGCCGACCCAGGAGCCCTCGGGGTATTTCAGCTCGATCTCGAAGGGCGTGCCGCGGCTCGCCGCCGCGTCGCGCAGGAAGTCGAGCGCCAGGCGCGGGGCGGAGATAACCGGGCGGCGCAGGAAGACGGCGTAGGTGACGCGGCAGTCGCCGAACTTCTCCACCACCGCGCGGGTGCGGTTGAAGTAGCTGTCGGTGCGCGCGGCGATCTCCTCGTCGGTCATTGCGCCGCGCGGGGCATGCTGCGCATCGGGCGCTGCGCCTTCAGCTCCTCCGCGATCAGGAAGGCGAGCTCCAGCGACTGCTCGGCGTTCAGCCGCGGGTCGCAGAAGGTGGCGTAGTTGGCGGACAGGTCGGCCGCCGTCAGCCCATGCGCGCCGCCGATGCATTCGGTGACGTTGCGGCCCGTCATCTCGACGTGCACGCCCCCCGGCGTGGCCCCCGCCTCGCGCAGCACGTCGAAGAAGCCGCGCACCTCGCCCATGATGGCGGTGAAGTCGCGCGTCTTGTAGCCGCCCTGGGTGGTGGTGTTGCCGTGCATGGGATCGCACAGCCAGACCACCTTGCGCCCGGCCGATTCCACGGCGCGCACCAGGGGCGCCAGCTTCTCCTCCACCTTGGCCGCGCCCATGCGCGAGATGAGCGTCAGCCGCCCCGCCTCGTTCGCCGGGTTGAGGATCTCGATCAGGCGCAGCAGGTCGGCGGCCTCCATCGAGGGGCCGACCTTCATGCCGATCGGGTTCGCAACCCCGCGCAGGAACTCCACGTGGGCGCCATCGGCCTGGCGCGTGCGGTCGCCGATCCACAGGAAATGCGCCGAGCACGCGTAGGTACGGCCCAGGTGCGTGCTGCTTTCCCGCGTCAGCGCCTGCTCGTATGGCAGCAGCAGGGCTTCGTGGGAGGTGTAGAAGGCCGTCTCGCGGATCTGGGGCGCGTTGTCGCTGCTCATCCCGCAGGCGGCCATGAAGCCCAGCGTCTCGTCGATGCGGCGCGCCAGCCCCTCGTACTGGTCGGCGAGCGGCGAGCGGTTCACGAACTCCAGGTTCCAGCCATGGACCTGGTGCAGGTCCGCGAAGCCGCCGGTGGCGAAGGCGCGCAGCAGGTTGAGCGTGGAGGCGGATTGCAGGTAGGCGAATTCCATCCGCTGCGGGTCGGGCGTGCGGTCCTGCGGCGTGAAGGCGGCGCCGTTGATGATGTCGCCGCGGTAGGAGGGCAGGGTCGCGCCATCCACCGTCTCGCTGTCGCTGGAGCGCGGCTTGGCGAACTGCCCGGCCATGCGGCCCAGCTTCACCACCGGCGTGCCGGCGCCGAATGTCAGCACCACCGCCATCTGCAGCAGCACCTTGAAGGTGTCGCGGATGGCGTTGGTGTTGAAGTCGGCGAAGCTTTCGGCGCAGTCGCCCCCTTGCAGCACGAAGGCGCGGCCGGCGGCGGCGTCGGCCAGGCCGGCCTTCAGCCGCTCGCACTCGCCGGCGAAGACCAGCGGCGGGAAGCGCGCGACCTTGCTTTCCATGGCGGCCAGCGCCGCCGCGTCGGGGTAGTCGGGCACCTGGCGGATCGGCATGTTCCGCCAGGAGGAAGGGCTCCAGCCGCGCGCCATGGTGGGGGCGTCCTCACGCTATTCGTGTCAAGGGCGGGCAGGATAGACCGGGCGGCGGCGCTTGCCTATTCGGCCGCGCAGCCGTGCGCCGGCACCGCCCTTTTCCGAACCGGCGCCGGCCCGCAGGCCGCGCCTATTCGGCCGCGTAGCCGTGCGCCGGCACCTCGGGCACCCCCGCCACGCGCGTGCGGGTCCGCAGCGTCACGAACTCCTCCGCCGCCGTGGGGTGGATGCCGATGGTGCGGTCGAAATCCTGCTTCGTCGCGCCCATTGCCACCGCGATGCCGATGCCCTGCATGATCTCGGCCGCGTCCTCGCCCAGCATGTGCGCGCCCAGGATGCGCTGGGTGGATTGCTCCACCACCAGCTTCATCAGCGTCTTGCGGCCCTCGCGCCCCGTGATGGCGTGGCGCATGGGCGTGAAGCGGGTGAGGTAGATGTCGGCCGGCCCGCGCTCCGCCGCCTGCGCCTCGGTCAGCCCCACGGTGCCGATGGGGGGCGAGGTGAAGACCGCCGTGGGCACGTTGTCGTAGGAGGCCGCGCGCGGGTTGCCGCCGTACAGCGTGTCCGCCAGCGCGTGACCGACGGCGGTGGCCATGGGGGTGAGGTTCAGCCGGTCCGTCACGTCGCCGATGGCGAAGATGTTCCCGACATTCGTCGCGTGCGCCTCGTCCACCGGGATGGCGCCGCGCGGGTCCAGCGCGATGCCAGCCGCCTCCAGCCCCAGCCCCTGCACATTGGGGATGCGCCCGGTGCAGAAGAACACCGCATCCACCTCGCGCGTGAAGTCGGTGGACAGCGTCACCAGCTTGCAGTCGCCCATCTCGCTGATGCGCGTGGGCGTCGTGCCGGCGGTCATGGTAATGCCCTGGGCGGTCATCGCCTCCATCAGCCCCGCGCGGATGTCGCGGTCGAAGCCGCGCAGCGGCAGGTCGCCGCGGAAGATCACCTCCACCTCCGCGCCCAGGCCGCGCAGCAGGCAGGCGAACTCCAGCGCGATGTAGCCGGCGCCGATCACCGCCACGCGCTTCGGCAGGGCCTCCAGCGTGAACAGGTCGTCCGAGATGAGGCCGAGTTCCGCACCCGGGATGTCGGGCCGCGTGGCGCGCCCGCCGGTGGCGACGGCGATGCGCGAGGCCGTGACACGCTCCCCGCCGACATCCAGCGTGTTGGCGTCCAGGAAGGTGGCGCGGGCGTCGAACACCGTGCAGCCGGCGCCGGCCAGCATGCGGCCGTAGATGGCCGACAGCCGCGCGACCTCGGCATCGCGCTTCGCCTTCAGCACCCCCCAGTCATGCGCGCCCTTCGCCACGTCCCAGCCGAAGGCCTGCGCGTCCTCGATCCACATGCCGTATTCGGCGGCATTCACCATCAGCTTCTTCGGCACGCAGCCGACGTTGACGCAGGTGCCGCCCCAGAAGCGCTCCTCCGCCACGGCGACCTTCGCGCCGTGGCCGGCGGCGATGCGCGCCAGGCGCACGCCGCCGCTGCCGCCGCCGATGACGAAGAGGTCGAAATCGTAGCTCATTCAGATGCCGCCCAATGCCAGATACTTGATCTCCAGGTAGTCCTCGATGCCGTATTTGGACCCCTCGCGGCCCAGGCCGGACTGCTTCACGCCGCCGAAGGGCGCGACCTCGGTGGAGATGATGCCCTCGTTGATGCCGATGATGCCGGATTCCAGCGCCTCGGCGACGCGGAAGATGCGGCCGATGTCGCGGGCGTAGAAATAGGCGGCCAGGCCGAATTCGGAGTCGTTGGCCATCGCCACGCCCTCCTCCTCCGTCGCGAAGCGGAACAGGGGGGCGACGGGGCCGAAGGTTTCCTCGCGGAAGATCAGCGCCTCCTTCGGCACGTTGGCCAGGATGGTGGGCTGGAAGAAGTTCCTCCCGAGTTCATGGCGCTTGCCGCCGGCCATCACCGTGGCGCCGCGCCTGGTGGCGTCGGCGATGTGCTCCTCCACCTTGGCCACCGCGTCTGCGTTGATCAGCGGGCCCTGGGTGACGCCCGCCTCCATGCCGTTGCCGACCTTCAGCTTCGCCACCGCCTCGGCCAGCTTGGCGGCGAAGGCGTCGTACACGCCGTCCTGCACCAGGATGCGGTTGGCGCAGACGCAGGTCTGCCCCGTGTTGCGGTACTTGGACGCCATGACGCCCAGCACCGCCGCGTCCAAATCCGCGTCGTCGAACACCAGGAAGGGCGCGTTGCCGCCCAGTTCCATGGAGGTCTTCTTGATCGTCGGCGCGCATTGCGCCAGCAGGATGCGCCCCACCTCCGTGCTGCCGGTGAAGCTCAGCTTGCGCACCGCGGGGTTCGACGTGATCTCCGCCCCCGTCTCGCCCGAAGGCCCGGTGATGACGTTGCACACGCCCGGCGGCATGCCCGCGCGCTCGGCCAGCACGGCCAGCGCCAGCGCGCTGAACGGCGTCTGCGAGGCGGGGCGGATCACGCCGGTGCAGCCCGCGGCCCAGCCGGGGCCGGCCTTGCGGGTGATCATCGCGGCCGGGAAGTTCCAGGGCGTGATGGCGGCGAAGACGCCGATCGGCTCCTTCAGCACCAGCACGCGGCGGCCCTGGGCG
>JALHNW010000045.1 GCA_022843345.1 Rubritepida sp.
ACGCCGTCCGGCACCTCGATGCCCGCATCGGCCAGCAGCCGGGCGGCGAGCATGGCCTCGCCCAGCGGCGCCGGCGCGCCGTGGCGGCCCAGCACTTGCCACAGGGCCGCCGCATCGCCCCAGGACAGGCCGACGCCGCCCCGCGCCTCGGGCACCAGGGCCAGCGTCAGCCCCTGTTCCTCCAGCGCGGCCCACAGCGCCGCGGGCCACTCGCCGGCCTCCACCGCGCGCAGGGCGGCGGGGCCGGCGTGTCCGGCCAGCAGGCGGTCGAGCTGCTCGACCAGGATGGAGCGCAGTTCGCTCATCAGCGAAGCCCCAGGTCGCGGGCGATGATGCCGCGCAGGATCTCGCGCGTGCCGCCGCGCAGGCTGAAGGTGGGTGCGAGCATGGTGAGCGTGCCGAGCATGCGGTCCAGCTCCGCCGGCCGCGCCTCCGGGTCCAGCAGGCCGCGCAGTGCCTCGGGCAGCGCCTGCTCGAAGCTGTTGCCGGCGTCCTTCACCAGCGCGGCCTCCACCGCCGGGTCCTCGCCGCCGCCCAGCATGCCGGAGACGCTGAGCGACATGGCGCGCAGCGTGGCCAGCCGCGCCACCAGCCGCCCCGCCTGGGGCGCGGCCTCCGGCGGCAGGGCGCCGAGTGCCGCGGTGAAGGCGGGGAAGGAGGACAGCACGCGGTCCGGCCCCGAGCGCTCGAAGGCCAGCTCGCTGGTCGCCTGCGACCAGCCCTCCCCTTCCTCGCCCAGCAGGTCCTCGGCATCCAGGCGCACGCCGTCGAAGGTCACCTCGTTGAAGCTCTCGTGCCCCTCCAGGTCGCGGATCGGGCGGATGGTGATGCCGGGGCGCTTCAGGTCCACCAGGAACTGCGACAGCCCGGCATGGCGCGCCCCGCCCTCGGGCGCGGGCGAGGTGCGGACGAGGGCGATCATGTAGTCCGACAGGTGGGCGAAGGTGGTCCAGATCTTGCGGCCCTCCAGCACCCAGCCGGCGCCGTCGCGCGTCGCCTTGGTGCGGAGGCTGGCGAGGTCGCTGCCGGAATCGGGCTCGGACAGGCCGATGCAGAAGGCCAGCTCCCCGCGCGCGATGCCGGGCAGGATGCGGTGCTTCAGTTCCTCGCTACCCAGGCGCAGGATCAGCGGGCCGGACTGCCGGTCGCCGATCCAGTGCGCGCCGACCGGGGCGCCCGCGGCCAGCAGCTCCTCCAGCACCACCACGCGCTCCATGGCGCTGCGCGCGCCGCCGCCGTATTCGCGCGGCCAGGTCATGCCGATCCAGCCCTGTTCACCCAGCGCGCGGGAGAAGTCGCGGTCGAAGCCCATCCAGGAGCGGGCGCGGCCCTCGGGCGTCCATCCCGGCGCGTGGCGCGCGATGAAGGCGCGCACGTCGTGGCGCAGGGCCGTGGCGTCGGGCAGGTCCGGCAGGTCGAAGCGCATCGCGTTTCCTCGTTGGGCGCAACGCTACGCGCCGCGGGCGGCCGCGCAACCCCCCTTCCCTTTCGCCGCCCGCTGCCGCAGCTTCGCCGCCGATCGAGGGGAACGACCAATGGAGCAGTTCGGCATCGGCCAGCCCGTGCGGCGCAAGGAGGATGTGCGCCTGCTGACCGGCCAGGGCCACTTCACCGACGACATGGTGCGGCCGGGCATGGCGCATGCGGCGGTGCTGCGCTCGCCCCACGCCCATGCGCGGATCGTGGCGATGGACGTGGCGGCGGCGCGCGCCGCGCCCGGCGTGCTGCTGGTGCTGACCGGCGCGGACGCCATGGCCGACGGGCTGGGGCTGCTTCCGGTGCAGGTGGAGGTGCCGGGGGTGGACGGCCAGCCGCTGTGGTGCCCGCCGCGGCCGATCCTGCAATCCGACGCCGTGCGCTTCGTGGGCGACCCGGTGGCGCTGGTGGTGGCCGAGACGCGCGCCCAGGCGCTGGATGCCTGCGAGCTGGTGGAGGTGGAGTACGACCCCCTGCCCTCCGTCACCGACACCGCCGCCGCGCTGGATGCCGACGCCCCGGTGATCTGGCCGGAGCGCGGCTCGAACCTCTGCGTCCATTGGTCGAGCGGGCGGGAGGCGGAGGCGCAGGCGGCCTTCGCGGCCGCGCACCGCACGGTGTCGGTGCGGCTGGTGAACAACCGCGTGGTCGGCAACCCCATGGAGCCGCGCGTGGCGCTGGGCGAGTGGGACGGGGAGCGCTGGACGTTGACCAGCCCGACGCAGGGCGTGGTGCGCGTGCGCGAGGGGCTGGCGAAGTTCGTCTTCAAGGTGGGGCTGGAGAAGCTGCGCGTGGTGTCGCCCGACGTGGGCGGCGGCTTCGGGCTGCGCGGCAAGATCTTCCCGGAGTCCGCCATGGTTCTTTGGGCGGCGAAGCGGCTCGGCCGCCCGGTGAAATGGCTGGCGGGCAGGACGGAAACCTTCGTGAGCGACCCGCACGGCCGCGACCACGCCACCGAGGCCGGGATGGCCTTCGACGCGGACGCGCGCATCCTGGGCATGAAGGTGGACACCATCGCCGCCATGGGCGCGTACCTGCTGGATTTCGGGCCGCGCGTGCCCACCGTGGCCGGCGGGCGCATCCAGGGCACGGTCTACGACATGCAGGCGGTGAACGTGCAGGTGCGCTGCGCCTTCACCAACACCGTGCCGACCGACGCCTATCGCGGCGCCGGCCGGCCCGAGACGGCCTACGTGATCGAGCGCCTGCTGGACCAGGGGGCGGCCGCCTTCGGCATCGCACCAGAAGAGATCCGCCGGCGCAACTACGTGCGGCCGGACCAGATCCCCTACCGCAACTGCGCCGGCAACGAGATCGACAGCGGCGAGTTCGCGGCCACCCAGGACCAGGCGCTGGCGCTGATGGGCTGGGACGGCTTCGCGGTGCGCCGCGCGGAGTCCATCGCGCGCGGCAAGCTGCGCGGGCGGGGCATCGGCTACTTCATCGAGGCCAGCGGTGGCCAGCCGGCCGAATGGTCGCGCATCCGCGTCACCGAGGCGGGCGAGGCGCTGGTGCATGTCGGCACCTTCAGCCACGGCCAGGGGCACGAGACGGCCTTCGCGCAGCTCGCCCACGCGAAGCTGGGCATCCCCTTCGACAAGGTGCGCCTCGTGCAGGGCGATTCCGACCTGGTGCCCTCGGGCGGCGGCACCGGCGGTTCGCGCTCCTCGCAGATGGGCGGCGTGGCGGTGACGCGGGCTGCGTCGATGGTGCTGGAGGCGGCCAGGCGCCTGGCAGCCGAGCGGCTGGAATGCGCCGAGGCCGACATCGAACACCATGGCGAGCGCTTCACCATCGCCGGCACCGACCGCTCCGTCACCTGGGGCGAGCTGGCGGCCGGCGGCGCGCTGGACGAGCAGCTGGTCTACAAGCGCAGCACCGAATGCAACTTCCCCAATGGCTGCCACCTGGCCGAGGTGGAGGTGGACCCGGAGACGGGCGTGGTGGAGCTGGTGCGCTACGCCGCGGTGGACGATGTGGGCGTGCCGCTGAACCCGATGCTGGTGCACGGCCAGTGCCATGGCGGCATCGTCGCCGGCATCGGCCAGGCGATGCTGGAGCACACGGCCTACGACCCCGAGTACGGCCAGCTGGTCAGCGCCTCCTTCCAGGACTACGCGCTGCCGCGCGCGGCCGACGTGCCGGACCTCATGGTGGGGCTGAACGTGGTGCCCTGCCCGTCGAACGACCTGGGCGTGAAGGGCGCGGGTGAAGGGGGCGCCTGCGGGGCGCCGCCGGCCATCATCGGCGCGGTCTGCGACGCGCTGGGGGTGGCGCACCTGGACATGCCGCTGACGCCCGAGCGGGTGTGGCAGGCCATGCGGCGCGCGGCGGAATAGGCCGGGCACGCTTGCCGCCCCGAAGCGGCGGGTCTAGGGTCCGCCGCGTTTTTCCCTGGCCACCGGAAGGCCCCCCATGCACCTCACCGCCGAGCGGCTCGACCGCATCTCCCCCTCCCAGACCATCGCCATCACGGCGAAGGCGCGCGCGCTGAAGGCGGCGGGGAAGAACGTCATCAGCCTCTCGGTCGGCGAGCCGGATTTCGACACGCCCCAGAACATCAAGGACGCTGCCATCGCCGCCATCCAGCGCGGCGAGACGAAGTACACCGACGTGGCCGGCACCGTGGCGCTGCGCAAGGCGGTCTGCGAGAAGTTCAAGCGCGACAACGGCGTGGAATACGCGCCCGAGGAGATCATCGTCACCACCGGCGGCAAGCAGGTGATCTTCAACGCGCTGATGGCCACGATCGACAAGGGCGACGAGGCGATCATCCCCACGCCGTGCTGGGTGTCCTACCCCGACATCGTGGCCCTGGCCGAGGGCACGCCGGTCTTCGTGCCCTGCGGCCCGAACAGCGGCTTCAAGATGACGGCCGAGCAGCTCGAGGCCGCCATCACGCCCAGGACGAAGTGGCTGATCCTCAACAACCCCTCCAACCCCACGGGTGCGGCCTATTCGGCCGAGGAGCTGAAGGCGCTGACGGACGTGCTGCTGCGCCACCCGCAGGTGTGGATCTTCACCGACGACATCTACGAGAAGCTGACCTATGGCGGCTTCAAGTTCGCGACGGTCGTGCAAGTGGAGCCCCGGCTGCGCGAGCGCACGATCACGATGAACGGCTGCTCCAAGGGCTACGCCATGACCGGCTGGCGCATCGGCTTCGCCGGCGCGCCCGTGGCGCTGATCAAGGCCATGGACAAGCTCCAGGGGCAGAGCACGTCCAACACCAGCAGCATCAGCCAGGCCGCGGCGGTCGAGGCGCTGTCCGGCCCGCAGGAGAGCGTGGACGCCATGGGCGCCGTGTTCGAGCGCCGGCGCGACCTGGTGGTGAGGATGCTGAACGAGGCGAAGGGCCTGCATTGCCTGACGCCCGAGGGCGCCTTCTACGTCTTCCCCTCCGTGGCCGGCTGCATCGGCAAGACCACGGCCGGCGGGCGCAGGATCGACTCCGACGAGGCCTTCGTGGAGGCGCTGCTGGAGGAGGAGGGCGTGGCCGGCGTGCACGGCTCGGCCTTCATGTATCCCGGGCATTTCCGCGTGTCCTACGCCACGGACGACGCGACGCTGGTGGACGCCTGCACGCGCATCCAGCGCTTCTGCGCGGGCATGAGCTGAAGCTCCACTTGCGGAGCGCGCGCGCCGGGGTCTAGCCTTCCTCCCAACGATACGAGGGAGGGCGGCCGGGATGATGGCGCGCAAGTGGTTCCGCATGGGCGACGCCGCCTGATGGCGAGCGTGGCATTCCGCGACGTGCGCAAGAGCTTCGGCTCGACGCACGTCCTGCACGGCGTCTCGGTCGAGATCCCCGATGGCGAGTTCGTCGTGCTCGTCGGCCCCTCGGGCTGCGGCAAGTCCACCTTGCTGCGCATGCTGGCGGGGCTGGAGAACATCACGGGCGGCGAGATCCTGATCGGCGGGCGGGTGGTGAACCAGGTCCCGCCCAAGGACCGCGACATCGCCATGGTGTTCCAGAACTACGCGCTCTACCCGCACATGACGGTGCGCGACAACATGGCCTTCTCCATGAAGCTCGCGCAGGCGCCGAAGGACGTGATGGAGCGCGAGGTGCTGCGCGCCGCGCGCATCCTGGGGCTGGAGGCGCTGCTGGACCGCTTCCCGCGCCAGCTCTCGGGCGGGCAGCGGCAGCGCGTGGCGATGGGCCGCGCCATCGTGCGCAACCCGCAGGTCTTCCTGTTCGACGAGCCGCTCTCCAACCTCGACGCCAAGCTGCGCGTGCACATGCGCTCCGAGATGAAGGAGCTGCACCAGCGCCTGCGCACCACCACCGTCTATGTCACGCACGACCAGATCGAGGCGATGACGATGGCCGACACCATCGTGGTGATGGAGCACGGCCACGTCCGCCAGGCCGGCCCGCCGCTGGAGCTGTACGACCGCCCGGCGAACCTGTTCGTCGCCGGCTTCATCGGCAGCCCGGCGATGAACCTCGTCGAGGGCGCGGTCACGCCCGATGGCTTCCGCTGCGCGGACGGCACGTTGCTTCCCCTCCCCCGCCACGCGCGCCCGACGCCTGGCACGGCCGTCTACGGCATCCGGCCGGAGCATTTCCGCCTCGACCCCCACGGCATGCCCGCGCGCGTGCAGGTGGTGGAGCCGATGGGCAGCGAGACCCAGGTCGTGCTGCGCATCGGCGAGGTGCCGGTCACCGGCGTGTTCCGCGAGCGCATCGCGGCCCGGCCTGGCGACCTGCTGCCCGTCTCGCCCGACCTCAGGCTCGTGCACCTGTTCAACAAGGAGACGGGCGAACGCATCGCGCCCGCCATGGAGGAGACCCACGCATGATCACCCGCCGCACCCTCGGCGCGCTCGCCGCCGCGACGCCGCTCGCCGCCCCCCTCGCAGCGCAGGCGCAGATCGCCACCCAGCCGGCCACTCGCCCCACCCTGCCGATCGAGCCCGGCGCCACGCTGCGCATGCTGCGCCCCGTGCGCTTCGTGCAGCCCGACGAGGACGTGTTCCGCGCCAACTGCGCGCGCTTCACCCAGCAGACCGGCGTGCAGGTGCGCGTGGATTTCGTGGGGTGGGAGGACATCACCCAGCAGACGGCGGTGACCGCCAACACCGGCGCGGGGCCGGACACGATCATCGCCTTCGACCAGGCGCCGCACATCTACACCGACAAGGTGCATGACCTCTCCGACATCGCCACCTACCTCGGCACCAAGTACGGCGGCTGGCGGCCGCTGGCGCGCGCCTACGGCATCCGCGCCGGCACGCAGCAATGGATCGGCCTGCCCTTCGGCTCCACCGGCGGGCCGATCGTCGCCCGCCGCTCGGCGCTGCGCGAGGCGGGGTTCGAGAGCGTGCCCGACGACCATGCCGGCTTCCTGCGGCTGTGCCAGGGGCTGCGGCGGATCAACAAGCCGGCGGGCTTCGCGCTCGGCAACGCGGTGGGCGACGGCAACGCCTTCGCCAACTGGCTGATCTGGAGCCATGGCGGCTTCCTGGTGGACGAAGCCGGCGCGGTGGCCATCAACTCGCGCGAGACGATCGCGGCGCTGCAATACCTGCGCGAGCTGTACCCGACCTTCATCCCGGGCACGATCTCGTGGAACGACATCTCGAACAACCGCGCCTATGCGGCGGGCGAGCTGTCGATGACGCAGAACGGCGTGTCGCTCTACTTCTCGCTGAAGAACGACGCGGCGACGGCGGCGATCGCCGAGGACACGGTCATGTCGCCGATGCCCAAAGGGCTGGCGAGCAGCACGCCCAATGCCGGGTTGACGCTGAACGCCATGGTGTTCCGCCACACGCGCTTCCCCAACGCGGCCAAGGCGCTGCTCACTTTCCTGATGGAGAGCGAGCAGTACGACCCCTGGCTCCAGGCGAACCTGGGCTACTGGTCGCAGCCGCTGAACGCCTACGCCGCCTCGCCGGTCTGGAGCAGCGACCCGAAGATCGGGATCTTCCGCGACACGATGAACAGCAACTTCTGGCTGGGCTACAAGGGGCCGATCACCGAGGGGTCCGCGGCGGCGACGGCGGACTACGTCATGGTGCAGATGTGCGCCTCCGTCGCCTCGGGCCAGGCGACGCCCGAGCAGGCGGCGCGCGAGGCCGAGCGCCGGGCGCAGCGCTTCTTCCGGGCGCGGCGCTGACGTGTCGGCGGCGGCCGAACCGCACTGGGTGCATGCGCGCAAGGAGCCCACGGCGCTTGCGCGCTTCTTCGACAACAAGGCGGTGCTGGTCATCGCCTGCCTGTTCCCGGCGGTGGGGCTGCTGACGGTCTTCCTGACCTACCCGCTCGGCCTCGGCGTGTTCCTGGCCTTCACGGACACGACGATCGGCCGGCGGGGCGTGTGGGTGGGGCTGGAGAATTTCCAGTACCTGGCCTCCGACCCCATCTTCTGGGGCGCGGTGTTCTACAGCGTGTTCTACACGGCGGTGGCCACCGTGCTGAAATTCGCCTTGGGGTTGTGGCTGGCGCTGCTGCTGAACCAGCATACGCCGTTCAAGTCGCTGATCCGCGCCATCGTGCTGCTGCCCTGGATCACGCCCACGGTGCTGACGGCCATCGCCTTCTGGTGGATCTACGACCCGCAGTTCAGCATCATCTCCTGGGTCTTCGTTGAAGCCCTGGGCTGGCGGACAGAGAACTTCAACTTCCTGGGCTCCGAATGGCCGGCGCGCTTCTCGCTGATCGCGGCCAATGTCTGGCGCGGGATTCCCTTCGTCGCCATCTCGCTGCTGGCGGGGTTGCAGACCATCTCGCCCTCGCTCTACGAGGCGGCGCTGCTGGACGGCGCCACGCCCTGGCAGCGCTTCCGCTACATCACCGTGCCGATGCTGCTGCCGATCCTCGCCATCGTGATGACCTTCAGCATCATCTTCACCTTCACCGACTTCCAGCTGGTCTACGCCATCACGCGCGGCGGGCCGGTGAACTCGACGCACATCCTCGCCACGCTGGCCTTCCAGCGCGGCATCCCGGGCGGGCAGCTCGGCGAGGGGGCGGCCATCGCGGTGGCGATGATCCCCTTCCTGGTGGCGGCCACGCTCTTCTCGTACTTCGCCCTCGCCCGGCGCAAGTGGCAGCAGGGGGAAGGCAATGACTGACGCACCCGAGACGCTGGCGTGGGACAGCAAGGCGCGGCGCGCCATGACGCTCTACCTGCCGCTGTGCCTGTTCATCTTCGTGCTGCTGTTCCCGTTCTACTGGATGACGGTGACGGCGTTCAAACCCGACGGCGAGCTGTACGACTTCGCCAACAACAACCCGTTCTGGGTCAACTCGCCCACGCTGGCGCACATCAACAAGCTGCTGTTCGAGACGAGCTACCCGCGCTGGCTGTGGACGACGATGATGGTCGCCTTCGGCTCCACCTTCCTGTCGCTCTTCGCCTCCACGCTGGCGGCCTACGCGGTGCAGCGGCTGCGCTTCAAGGGCTCGCAATACGTGGGGCTGGGCATCTACCTGGCCTACCTGGTGCCGCCCTCCATCCTGTTCATCCCGCTGGCGACGATGGTGGTGCAGCTCGGCCTGTTCGACAGCCCGCTGGCGCTGATCCTGGTCTACCCGACCTTCCTGATCCCGTTCTGCACCTGGCTGCTGATCGGTTACTTCAAGTCCATCCCGTATGAGCTGGAGGAATGCGCGCTGATCGACGGCGCGACGCGACTCCAGATCCTCACGAAGATCACGCTGCCGCTCGCGGTGCCCGGCCTCATCAGCGCCGGCATCTTCGCCTTCACGCTGAGCTGGAACGAGTTCATCTACGCCCTCGCCTTCATCCAGAGCAGCGAGAACAAGACCGTCCCCGTCGCAATCCTGACCGAGCTGGTGACGGGCGACGTGTACCAGTGGGGCGCGCTGATGGCGGGCTCCCTGCTCGGGAGCCTGCCGGTGGTGATCTTCTACAGCTTCTTCGTGGACTACTACGTGTCCAGCCTCACGGGGGCGGTGAAGGAGTAGCTCACTCCGCCTCCTCGGCGCGGGCCAGGTGGATCTCGCCGTTCCGGCGCACCCGCGCCGTCTGCGCGCCGTCGCAGGACCAGTCCCGGAACACGTCGGCATCCGGGCCGGACACCTCCAGCTTCGCCTTCACCCGGCACACCAGCCGCTGGGTGGAGGCGGGCGAGCCGCCATGCCAGCGCCGCAGCGCCTCGCTCCACGACCCCGTCTCGCGCGCCCAGCGGGCCATCATGCCGCCCGCCCAGTCGGCCGAGCGCGTGGGGTCGAGCGGCCAGTCCGAGCCGCGGGCGTGCACGCGCGCGTTCACCTGCACGCAGCCCGCCATGAC
>JALHNW010000046.1 GCA_022843345.1 Rubritepida sp.
GCGCCCCACGGCGTGGCCGACCTGCGCGACGCGGCGGCGCTGCGCGCGGCGCTGGCGGGGGCGTCCGTCGTCGTCTCCTGCGCCCATGCGCGGCACGCCCCGGCGATCCTGGCCGCGAGCGAGGCGCCGGTGGTGCTGATGGGCTCCACGCGCCGCCATTCGCGCTGGCCGGACTCGCACGGCGACGGCGTGCGGGCGGGCGAGGCGGCCTTCCGCGCCGATGGCCGGCCTGGCGTGCTGCTGCATCCCACCATGATCTACGGCGCAGAGGGCGAGGACAACGTGCAGCGCCTGGCGGCGCTCATGCGCCGCCTGCCGGTGCTGCCGCTGCCCGGCGGCGGGCGGGCGCTGGTGCAGCCGATCCACCAGGACGACGTGACCCTGTGCCTGCTGGCCGCCATCGGCATCGCGCATCAGGGGCCGCGGGTGCTGGACATCGCGGGGCCGGAGCCCCTGCCCTACCGCGATTTCTGCGCCGCCGTGGCCCGCGCGGCGGGGTTGCGGCCGCGCCCGGTGCTGCCGCTGCCGGCGGGGCTGCTTATGGTCGCCGCCCCGCTGGCGCGCCTCGCCGGCGTGCGGCTGGGGCGCGACGAGGTGCGGCGGCTGACCGAGGACAAGGCGTTCGACGTCGCGCCGATGCGCGCCGCGCTCGGCGTCACGCCGCGCCCCCTTGCCGAAGGGCTGCGCCTGACCTTTGCTTGAGGGCGAAGGAGTCCCCAGCCCATGCCCGTGATCAACCGCATCGCCGATTTCCATCCCGAGATGACGGCGTGGCGCCACGACTTCCACATGCACCCGGAGCTGGGCTTCGAGGAGACGCGCACCGCCGGCATCGTGGCCTCCAAGCTGCGCGAATTCGGCTGCGACGAGGTGCATGAGGGCATCGCCACCACGGGCGTCGTCGGCGTCATCCACGGCGCGGGCGGGGCGAACGGCAAGGCCGTGGGCTTCCGCGCCGACATGGACGCGCTGCCGATCGAGGAGGCGACGGGCAAGCCCTACGCCAGCACCATCAAGGGCAAGATGCACGCCTGCGGGCATGACGGGCACACCGCCATCCTGCTCGGCACCGCGAAGTACCTGGCCGAGACGCGGAACTTCAGCGGCACCGTCCACGTCATCTTCCAGCCGGCGGAGGAGAACCTGGGCGGCGGCGGCGCGATGGTGCGCGAAGGGCTGTTCGAGCGCTTCCCGATGCAGCGCGTCTTCGGCCTGCACAACTGGCCGGGCGGCGAGCGCGGCACCTTCCTGTGGAAGGAAGGCCCGATGATGGCGGCCGTGGCCAACCTGGAGATCGAGATCACCGGCAAGGGCGCGCACGGCGCCATGCCCCACCAGGGCAACGACCCCATCGTGGTGGCCGCCGCCATCATCCAGGCGATGCAGACCGTGGTGAGCCGCAACATGGAGCCGGTGGATGCCGGCGTCATCACCATCGCCTGCATCCAGGCGGGGCACACCTACAACGTCATCCCGTCGGGCGTGCGGATGATGGGCACGGCGCGCTGGTTCCTGCCCGAGGTGGGCGACCTGCTGGAGGCGCGCTTCCACCAGCTGGTGCGCGGCATCGCGGAGAGCTTCGGCTGCACCGCCGAATCGCGCTTCATGCGCGCCTATCCGGCGACGGTGAACGACGCCGAGAGCACGCGCCTGGCCATCCCCGCCGCGGCGGCCGTGGTGGGCGCGGACAAGGTGAAGGAGCTGCCGAAGCCGACCACGGGGGCGGAGGACTTCTCCTTCATGCTGAACGCCTGCCCCGGCTCCTACCTGTTCCTCGGCGGCGAGGGGGCGGCCTCCTTGCATCACCCGCTGTATGACTTCGACGACGCGATCCTGCCGGTCGGCGCCTCCTTCTTCGCCACCCTGGCCGAGCAATTGCTGCCCAAGTGAGGCTGCGCGAGCTGTTCCTGGGCTACGCGAAGATCGGGCTGCTGGGCTTCGGCGGCGTGGCCGTCATCGCGCGGCACGTCATCGTCGAGGAGCGGCGCTGGCTTTCCGAGCGCGACTACGCCGAGGTGCTGGGGCTGGGCCAGGTGCTGCCCGGCCCCAACGTGGGCAACGCGGCGATCATGATCGGCCGGCGCTTCCGCGGGCTGACGGGGGCGCTGGCGGCGACCGCGGGGCTGTATGCGGCGCCGCTGTGCATCCTGGTGTTGCTGGCGATGTTCTACGACGCCTTCGGGCAGGACCCGCACGTGGCACCCGTCATGCGCGGCATCGCGGCGGCGGCGGCGGGCATGGTGATCGGCATGGCGCTGAAGATGGGCACCAAGCTCAAGCCGCCGATCGAGCTGGTGCTGGTGGGCGCGGCCGCGCTGGTGGCCGGCGCGTTCCTGCGGCTGCCGCTGCCGGTGATCGTGCTGGGGCTGGGGCCGCTGGGCATCTGGCTGTCGCTGCGGCGGGCGCGCGCATGATCCTGCCGCTGTTCTGGGCCTTCGCCACGCTGTCGCTGCTCGCCATCGGGGGCGCGAACGCGGTGCTGCCGGAGATGCATCGCCAGCTTGTCGAGATCCATGGCTGGCTGGACGACGCGACCTTCGGGCAGCTCTTCGCGCTGGCCCAGGCGGCGCCGGGGCCGAACATCCTGGCGGCCTCCGTGATGGGCTGGCGCATCGCGGGGCCGGCGGTGATGGCGGCGGCGACGCTGGGCATGCTGCTGCCCGCCTCGGTGCTGGCCTGGTGCGTGGCGGGGCTGACGCAGCGCCTCGCCGGCGCGGCCTGGCTGAAGCCGGCGCAGTTCGGGCTGGTGCCGGTGGCGGTGGGCCTCATCGCCGCATCGGGCGTCATCATGGCCGAGGCGGCCGGCACCGGCTGGCTGCCCTGGGCGGTGATCGCCGCCTCCGCGCTGTTCGTGTGGCGCACGGGCTTCTCGCCGCTCTGGGTGCTCGCGGGCGGCGGGGCCATCGGCTGGCTGGCGCTGTGAGCCCGACGCGCGGCGAGCTCTTCCTCGCCTACCTCCGCATCGGGCTGACCGGCTTCGGCGGGGTGAACGCCTGGGCGCGGCAATTGCTGGTGGAGCGCAAGGGCTGGCTCTCCGACCAGCACTACGCCGAGGCGCTGGGGATGGGCCAGGTGCTGCCGGGGCCGAACGCGCTGAACTGCGCCATCGCCATCGGGGCGCGCTTCCACGGCGGCGCGGGGGCGCTGCTGGCCTGCGCGGGGCTGCTGCTGGGGCCGATGGCGGTGCTGGTGGCGGTGGCCGCGCTGTATGACCAGTACGGCCAGCTGCCCCTGGTGCGCGCGGTGCTGACCGGCATCGCCGCCGCGGCCGCCGGCATGGTGCTGGGCACCGCGGTGAAGATGGCGGTGAAGCTGCGGCCCACGCCCCTGCTGTGGCTGACCGGGGCGCTGGCGCTGCTGCTGGCCATGCTGCGCGTGCCGCTGCCGCTGGTGCTGCTGGGCCTCGCACCCTTGGGCATCTGGGCGGCGGGGCGGCGATGAGCGAGGAAAGCGACCTGCACGCCCTGGTGGTGAGCTTCCTCGGGCTGTCGCTGATCTCGGTCGGCGGGGGCATCGCCGTGCTGCCGGAGATGAGCCGCCTGGTGGTGGAGGAGCATGGCTGGATGAGCCAGCTGCACTTCGCCAAGCTCTTCGCGCTGGCCCAGGCGGCGCCGGGGCCGAACATCATGGTGGTGGGGCTGATCGGCTGGCACGTCGCGGGGGCGGGCGGCATGTTCGCCGCCATGGCGGCGATGTGCGGGCCGACCTCGCTGCTCGCCTACGGCTTCACGCGGTTGCAGCGGCGGGAGTTCCCCTGGCTGAAGCGGGTGGAGCGCGGGCTGGTGCCGGTGGCGGTCGGCCTCATCGCCGCCTCCGGCCTGCTGCTGGCCGAGGGCACGGTGCGCGAGGCGCCGCTGGTGCTGCCGGTGGTGGCCGGCAGCTTCCTGTTCGTCTGGCGCACCGCGCGCTCGCCCCTGTGGGTGCTGGGGGCGGGGGCGCTGTTCGGGGCGCTGCTGCTCAGGCCCTGAGGTCCGCATCCGCCAACGGCAGGCTGCGGACGCGCTTGCCGGTGGCGGCGAAGATGGCGTTGCAGATGGCCGGCGCCACCGGCGGCACCGCGGGCTCGCCCACGCCGCCCATCGGCTGGCCGGAGGTGATGAGGTGCGCCTCCACCACCGGCGTGCCCCTCATGCGCTGGATGGGGTAGGCGTCGAAGTTGCGCTCCACCGCGCGGCCGTCCTTGAGCGTCATCTTCTCGCCCATCGCCGCCGACAGGCCCCAGACCACGCTGCCCTCGATCTGGCTCTCGACGGTGTTGACGTTCACGTAGGAGCCGGCGTCGTAGGCGACCGTGACCTTGTGGACCGTCACCTCGCCACGCTCCACCGAGACCTCGGCCACCTGGGCGCAGAGCGAGCCGTAGGCCTCCATGTAGGCGATGCCGCGGTGCCGCCCGGCCGGCGGCGGCGTGCCCCAGCCGGCCTTCTCGGCGGCGGTGTTCAGCACGAGCAGGGCGCGGGCGTCATGCGCCAGCAGCTCGCGCCGCAGGGCCAGCGGGTCCTTGTTCGCCGCCCGCGCCACCTCGTCGAGGAAGCTCTCGACGAAGAAGCCGTATTGCGACGAGCCGACGGAGCGCCACAGCCACACCTTGGGCGGCAGGTCCACGCGCGCGTATTCGGCGCGGAAGGCCCCGCCGAAGCGGTAGCGCGTATCCGTCACGCTTTGCAGCGCGAAGGGGTCCACGAAGGCCGGGTTGCGGAACAGCGCGGGGCGGTAGTCGAACATCACCGACGGCCCGGCGCCGCGCAGGAAGAAGCCCGTCACGCGGCCCTGGGCGTCGAGTGCCGCCTCCATCCGCGCGGCGAAGGCGGGGCGCCAGTAGCCCTGGGCGAACTCATCCTCGCGCCGCCAGACCATCTGCACGGGGCGGCCGGTGGCGCGGGCGGCGTGGGCGGCCTGCACCGCGACCTCGACGAGCAGGCGCCGGCCGAAGCCGCCGCCGGCCATGGTGGTGTTGAGCGTGACGTTGGCGGGCGCGATGCCCAGCGCCTGCGCCACGTCGCGGATCATCCAGTCCTGGTGCTGGGTGGGGGCCCAGATTTCCGCGCGGTCGCCGGAGAGGCGGACGGTGGCGTTCTCCACCTCCATCGGCGCGTGGGCCAGGTAGGGCACCTCGTAGGTGGCGCTGACCACCTGGGCGGCGGCGGCCTTCGCCGCTTCCCAGTCGCCGTCGTTCTTCGGGCGCTGCGCCTCGGGCCGCGCCAGGCCGGCATGCAGCGCGCGGGACACGCCGGCGGAATCCAGCACGTCATGCGCGGTGGCCTTCCAGCGCACCGGCAGCGCCTCGGCACCCTTCATCGCGGCCCAGGTGCTGGTGGCCACCACGGCGAGGCCGCGCGGGATGGGCACCACGTGGGTCACGCCCGGCACGGCCAGCGCGGGCGCGGGGTCGTGCCCGTCCAGCTCCGCGCCGAACACCTGCGGCAGCACGGCGACGGCGAAGAGCATGCCCTCCAGCCGCACGTCCACGCCGTAGGTGGCCGCGCCCCGCGTCTTGGCGGGGATGTCCGTGCGCATCTCGCGCCGGGGCACCGTGCGCTCGGCGGCGGGCTTCAGCGCGGGGGTCTCGGGCAGCGGCAGGCGGCGGGCATCGGCCACCAGCTCGCCGATCGGCACGGCGCGGTCGGTGGCGGCGTGCACCACGCGGCCGTCAACGAGGCGCAGGGAATCAGCGGGCGCGTTCAGCCGCTCGGAGGCGGCCTGGACCAGCACGGTGCGCGCGGCGGCGGCGGCGCGGCGCAGCCGCGGTTCCCAGATGCGGTTGCCGAAGGAGGCGCCCGTGTACATCTCGGCCACCGGGCCGTTGGGCATCAGGCGCAGGGCCGGCTCGGGCTGGGCGACGGTGACGCGCACGGATGCCATCGGCACGCCGAGTTCGTCGGCCACGATCATCGCGTGGCCGGTATGCGTGCCCTGGCCAAGCTCGGTGGTGGTCGTGAAGACCGTCACGCTGCCGTCCGGCGCGATGGCGAGGAAGGCGGACAGCCCGCGCTCGCCGCCATTGATGCCGTTGGCGGCGATGGTGGGCGGGGCGGGCGGCGCGGTCTGCGCCAAGGCGGGCATGACCGGGACGGTGAGGGCGAGGGCGAGGAAGCCGCGGCGGTCCATGGCTCAGGCCCCCCGCTGCGCGGCGTCGAGGATCGCGGCCTTGATGCGCCCGTAGGTGCCGCAGCGGCAGATGTGGCCGGCCATCGCCTCCTCCACCTGCGCCTCGGTCGGGCGCGGGGTGTCCTTCAGCAGGGCGGCGGCGCCCATGATCTGGCCGGACTGGCAGAAGCCGCATTGCGGCACCTGGTGCGCCACCCATGCCTGCTGGAGCGGGTGCGCGCCCTCCGGGTGCAGCCCCTCGATGGTCGTCACCGCGCGGCCGGCCACGTCGCCCAGGCTGGTCTGGCAGGCGCGCACGGCCGTGCCGTCCACGTGGACCGTGCAGGCGCCGCATTGCGCGATGCCGCAGCCATACTTGGTGCCGGTGAGGTTGAGCACGTCGCGCAGCGCCCAGAGCAGGGGCATGGCGGCGGGCGCGTCCACCTGGCGCGATTCGCCGTTGACCGTCAGCTGGACCATCCTGGACCTCCCCGTCGTTGATGTTTCCTTGGGGCAAGCTATGGCGGGGGCGGCCGGGGCGTGTCCAGCGGAAAGCGTGGGGCGCCGACGCCGCACTTGCGGCGCACCCCGCGGGGGTGGAACAACCACGGGCAAGAAACCCGAGGAAGCCATCCATGCAGCGCCGCGCCCTCATCGCCGCACCGCTCGCCCTGCCCGCCCTGGCGCATGCCCAGCCTGCCTGGCCGCAGCGGCCGGTGCGGATCATCGTGCCCTTCGGCACCGGCGGCAGCGCCGACGTGGCCGCGCGCTTCCTGGCCGAGCCGCTGGGCGCCGCGCTCGGCCAGCCCATCGTGGTCGAGAACCGGCCCGGCGCGGGCGCGACCATCGGCACCGAGCAGGCGGCCAAGGCCACGCCCGACGGCCACACCCTGCTGCTGATGAGCAACGCCCACACGGCGAACGAGACGCTGCTGCCCAACCGCCCCTACGTGCTGCTGCGCGACCTCGCCCCCGTCGCCGCGCTGACCATCGCCTTCCACGTGCTGGTGGTGCACCCCTCGGTGGAGGCGCGCGACGTGGCGGGGCTGGTGGCGCTGCTGAAGGCCAGCCCGGGGCGCTTCGACTACGCCAGTTCCGGCCCCGGCACGCCCTACCACATCGCGGGCGAGGTGTTCCGCGCGATGGCGGGGGTGGAGATGCAGCACGTCCCCTTCCGCGGCTCGGGCGAGGCGCGCACCGCGGTGATCGCCGGACAGGTGCCGATCATGTTCGACGCCATCCCCACGATGCGCGAGCAGATCGCCGCCGGGCGCGTTCGGGGCCTGGCGACCACCGGCCCCGCGCGCAACCCCCTGCTGCCGGAGCTGCCCGCGGTGGCGGAGGCGCTGCCGGGCTTCGAAGCCTCGCTGTGGCTGGGGCTGATGGCGCCCGCCGGCACGCCGCGCCCGGTGGTGGAGCGGCTGAACGCGGAGGTGAACCGCATCCTGGCCCTGCCCCTGACGCGCGAGCGCCAGGCGGCGGCGGGCGCGCAGCCCATGCCGATGGGCGTGGAGGAGTTCGGCGCCTTCGTGGCGCGCGACGTGGAGCGGCAGCGCGAATGGATCCGCATGGCGCGGATCACCGCCTGATGCTTCGCCTGACCCTCGCCTCCACCCTGTCCGACCGCACGCGCCCGCTGCTGGACGGACGCGTGCGCATCCCCAACGTCGAGATTCACCACGTCCCGGGCGAGCCGGAGGACATCTTCCGCCGCGCCCTCCGCGACGGCGCCTTCGAGGTGAGCGAGCTGTCCATGGGTTCGCACATCACCACCACGGCGCGCGGGGATGCGCCCTATGTCGGCGTGCCGGTGTTTCCCTCGCGCGCCTTCCGCCACGGGGCGATCTGGGTGCGGACGGATCGCGGCATCGCGCGGCCGGAGGACCTGGCGGGGCGGACCATCGCCCTGCCGGAATACCAGCAGACGGCGGCGCTGTGGGTGCGCGGCATCCTGCGCGAGCAGCATGGGGTGGACACGCGCGCCATGAGCTGGCGCATCGGGGCGGAGCGCATCGCCATCACGCTGCCGCCGGGCCACGACGTGGCGCCGCTGGGGATGGACCCCGAGCGCGCGCTGCACGAGGGGGTGGTGGACGCGCTGGTCTCGCCGCGCCCGCCGGCGCCGCACCCGCAGGTGGCGCGGCTGTTCCCCGACTGGGCGAGGGCCGAGCAGGCGTGGCACGGGGTGACGGGGTTCTTCCCCATCATGCACTGCATCGCCGTGCGCCGCGACGTGGCGGCGGCGCATCCCTGGCTGCCGGTGGCGCTGTTCCGCGCCTTCGCCGAGGCGCGGCGGCTGGCGCTGGCGGAACTGCAATTGACCAATGTGCTGCGCGCCTCCCTGCCCTGGATCGCCGCGGCCTACGAGGAGCAGGCGGCGATCATGGGCGGCGACCCGTGGCCCTACGGCTTCGCGCGCAACCGCGACGAGGTCGCCGCCATGACGCGATTCGCGCTGGCCGACGGGCTGGCGGGGCGCGATGTTGCGCCCGAGGAACTGTTTCACGCATCCACGCTGGGGGAAGTCGCATGAACATCACGCTGGACGGGCGCTGCGCGCTGATCACCGGCGGCTCGAAGGGGCTGGGGCTGGCCATGGCGCTGGCCTTCGCCCGCGCGGGTGGGCACGTGGCGCTGGTGGCGCGCGGGGCCGAGGCGCTGGAGGCGGCGCGGGCCGAGGTGCAGGCGGCGGCACCGGGCGCGAAGGTCGTGGCGGTGGCGGCCGACATCCGCCACGCGGCCGACGTGTCGCGCGCCTTCGCCGAGGCCGAGGCGGCGCTGGGCCAGGTGGACATCCTGGTGAACAACGCCGGCACCTCCCAGCGCGGGCCGTTCCTGGATGGCACGGACGTGCTGTGGCAGGACGACCTGGACCTGAAGCTGATGGCCGCCATCCGCTTCTGCCGCGCCGCCATCCCGGGGATGCGCGCGCGCAAATGGGGGCGGGTGATCAACGTGTTGAACATCGGGGCCAAGGCGCCGCCGGCTACCTCCACCCCCACATCGGTCTCGCGCGCCGCGGGGATGGCGCTGACCAAGGCGCTGGCCAACGAGTTCGCGCCCGACAACATCCTGGTGAACGCGCTGCTGGTCGGCATCATCGAGAGCGACCAGTGGGTGCGCCGGCACGCCGCCGACAAGCGCAACATCTCCTGGGAGGAGTGGAAGGCGGAGCAGGGGCGCGGCGTGCCGCTGGGCCGCATTGGCAAGGCGGAGGAGTTCGCCGCGTTGGCGCTGCTGCTGGCGAGCGATGCGGGCGGGTACGTGACGGGGACTGCGATCAACGTGGATGGCGGGCGCTCGCCGGTGGTGTGACGCCCGCGCGGGCAGCGTCTGCCCGCGGAAGCGGCAGTCCGTGCGCCGCATGCCGGTTTTGCCTGGGTTGCCGGCATTGGCGGCAGGGGTCGCGGTGGCATCTGCTGGGGCGAACCGCTTCCGGGAGAATCCGCCCATGGCCCGCCTCTTCGCCCCCTGCGCCTGCGCCGCGCCGCATGAGGGAATCGCCTGCGCCACGCCGCCCGATGGCACGGGCGAGATCGGCCGCGCCGTGGACGAGGCGGTGCTGCGCGCCGTCTTCCCCCGGGCCGCCACGCGCCGCGCCATGCT
>JALHNW010000047.1 GCA_022843345.1 Rubritepida sp.
CGCGCGCATCGCCGCGCTGCGCGACGCCATCGAGGCGAGCGCGGAGGGCGCCACCGTCGCCGGCCGGGGCGCCCCGCGCCTGCCGAACACCACGCTGCTGGTGCTGCCCGGCATCCCGGCCGAGACGCAGGTGATCGCGCTCGACCTCATGGGGGTGCGGGTCTCGGCGGGGGCCGCCTGCTCCTCGGGCAAGGTGGCGCGCTCGCACGTGCTGGACGCCATGGGCTTCGGCGCCGATGCCGGCTGCGGCATCCGCGTCTCGCTGCCCTGGAACGCGCCCGATGATGCGGCCGAGCGCTTCCTCGCCGCGTGGCGTGCCATGCGCGATCGCCTCTCGTCACGGCGCGCCGGGCTTGCCACATAGGGCGTGCCATGCGCCCGAACCGCCCGATCTACCTGGACCACCACGCCACCACGCCGGTGGACCCGCGCGTCCTCGCCGCGATGCGGCCCTGGTGGGAGGAGAACTTCGCCAACCCGCACAGCGGCGAGCACGCCATGGGCCGCGCGGCGGAGGAAGCGGTGGAGGAGGCGCGCGCCCAGGTCGCCGCCCTCGTCGGCGCCGATGCGCGGGAGGTCGTCTTCACCTCCGGCGCCACCGAGGCGAACAACCTGGCCATCAAGGGCCTGGCGCGCTTCCACCGCGAGGGCGAACGCCGGCGCGTCGTGACGCTGGCGACCGAGCACAAATGCGTCCTCGAATCCGTGCGCGACCTGGCCGCGGAGGGGTTCGACCCGGTCATCCTGCCCGTGCGCCCCGACGGCCTGCTGGACCACGACGCCCTGCGTGCCGCGCTTGAGGTGCCGACGCTGCTGGTCAGCATCATGGCCGTGAACAACGAGACGGGGGTGGTGCAGGACCTCCCCGCCATCGGCGCCATCGCGAAGGAGGCGGGCGCCTTCCTGCACACCGATGCCGCCCAGGCCGCCGGCCGCATCCCGCTCGACGTGGAGGAGATGCGCGCCGACCTGCTCTCGCTGTCCGCGCACAAGATGTACGGGCCGCGCGGGGTTGGCGCGCTTTACGTGCGGCGGCGGCCGCGGGTGCGCCTTGCCCCCCTGTTCAGCGGCGGCGGGCAGGAGCGCGGGCTGCGCTCCGGCACGCTGCCCGCGCCGCTGGTGGTGGGATTCGGCGAGGCGGCGCGCATCGCCGCCGCCGAGGGGCTGCTGGATGCCGGGCGCATCAGGGGCCAGCGCGCCATCCTGCTGGAACGGCTGCGCGCCGGCATCCCCGGCCTTCGCGTGAACGGCGACTGGGAGGCGCGGGTGGCCGGCAACCTGAACCTCACCTTTCCCGGCGTGTCCGCGCAGGCGCTGATGGCGGCCGTGCCGGGCCTGTGCCTCTCAACCGGCTCGGCCTGCTCCTCGGCCGAGGTCGCGCCGTCCTACGTATTGACGGCGATGGGGCTGGACGCGGCGCAGGCCGGGGCCACCTTGCGCCTGGGGCTGGGGCGCTTTACCTCGCCCGCCGAGGCGGACCAGGCGGCGCGGATGCTCTGCGAGGCGTGGTCCCGCCTGTCCACCACCCAGAACGCCGCGGAGTAGCCCAGCCCCATGCCGAAGATGACCTTCATCGAGCGCGACGGCACCCGCCGCGAAGTCGAGGCCGCGCTGGGCCTTTCCGTGCTCGAGGTGGCGCATCGCCACGGCGTGGACATCGAGGGCGCCTGCGAGGGCTCGCTCGCCTGCTCCACCTGCCACGTCATCGTGGACGCGTCGTGGTTCCCCAAGCTGGTGGAGCCGACGGAGGACGAGGAGGACATGCTGGACCTCGCCTTCGACCTGCAGGAGACGTCCCGCCTGGGCTGCCAGCTCATCATGACCGAGGCGCTGGACGGGCTGGTGGTGAAGCTGCCCGCCTCCTCCAAGTGAACCCGCTGGCGTTCGGGGCGGAAGGCGGGCTGTTCCGCCGCCTGCGCGACGCCGCGGGCGCGGATTGGACCGGCTACACCTGGCACCCCTTCGTGCGGCGGCTGGCCGACGGCACGCTGCCGCTGGGGGCCTTCCGCCACTACCTGATCCAGGACTACCTCTTCCTCATCCACTTCGCGCGCGCCAAGGCGCTGGCGGTGGTGAAGGGCGAGAGCCTGGAGGCGATGCGCGGCAAGGCCGCCGCCGTGCTGGCCATCCTGGACGAGACGAAGCTGCACCTGCGCTACTGCGCCGAATGGGGCCTGAGCGAGCGCGAGGTGACGGAGGTGCCCGAAACCGCCGAGACCGTCTCCTACACCCGCTGGGTGATGGACCGCGGCCTGGCTGGGGACATCCTGGACCTGGAGGTGGCGCTGGCCCCCTGCACGGTCGGCTACGGCGAGGTGGCCCGGCGCATCCTGGCCGACCCCTCGACGGTGATCGAGGGCAATCCCTACCGCTCCTGGATCGAGACCTACGGCGCCGAGGACTACCAGGCGATGGCCGGGGCGGCGGCGCTGCGCATTGACGCGCTCGGCGTCTCGCATGGCGGCGAGGCGCGCTTCGCGCGGCTGGCGCGGGACTTCGCGGAAGCGGCGCGGCTGGAGCAGCGCTTCTGGCAGCAGGGGCTGAACGCGGGGTGAGGATCATGGTCGCCTACCGCATCACGGGAGCGTAGCGGACGCGATGCGGATTCTCGTGGCCATGAGCGGCGGGGTGGATTCCTCCGTCGTCGCCGCGCTGCTGGTGGAGCAGGGGCATCAGGTGGTGGGCGCCACGCTCCAGCTCTACGACCACGGGGCGGCCGTGCAGAAGAAGGGCGCCTGCTGCGCCGGCCAGGACATCCGCGACGCGCGCGACGTGGCCGGGCGCCTGGGCATCGCGCATTACGTGCTGGACCGCGAGGCGCGGTTCCGCGCCGCGGTGATCGAGGACTTCGCCGACAGCTACGCGCGCGGCGAGACGCCGATTCCCTGCATCCGCTGCAACCAGACGGTGAAGTTCCAGGACCTGTCGCTCCTGGCCGAGGATCTGGGCTGCGACATGCTGGCCACCGGCCACTACGCCCGCCGCCTGGACGGTCCCGAGCTGCACCGCGCCGCCGACCCGGTGCGCGACCAGAGCTACTTCCTGGCCCACACCACCCGCGCGCAGCTGGCGCGCGTGCTGTTCCCCCTAGGCGGCATGGCGAGCAAGGCGGAGGTGCGCGCCCATGCCCTGCGCCTGGGCGTGCCTGTGGCAGAGAAGCCGGACAGCCAGGACATCTGCTTCGTGCCCGAGGGCCGCTACGACTCGCTGGTGGCGAAGCTGCGCCCGGAGGCGATGGAGCCGGGCGAGATCGTGGACGCCGAGGGCCGCGTGCTCGGCCGCCACGCAGGAATCGGCCGCTACACGGTCGGGCAGGGGCGCGGGCTGGGCATCGCCGCGCCGGAGCGGCTGTTCGTCACCGCGCTGGATGCCGGGCGCCGCCGCGTGGTGGTAGGCCCCCGCGCGGCGGTGCCGGTGGAGACGATCACCGCGCGCGAGGTGAACTGGCTGGCCGAGCCGCCTGCCGGCCCATTCCGCTGCCAGGCCAAGCTGCGCGGGCGCGAGCAGCCGCAGCCCGTTTCCGCCGAATGGGACGGCGCGGCGCTGCGCATCACGCCCGACGCCCCTGCCGTGGCCGCGCCCGGGCAGGCGGCGGTGCTGTACGAGGGCGAGCGCGTGCTGGGCGCTGGCTTCATTGCTGCCCGGCGCGTTGACGAGGCGGGAGCGGCGGCGTAAACGCCCCTGCACGCGCGGTGGTGTAGCTCAGCTGGTTAGAGCACGGCACTCATAATGCCGGGGTCGGCGGTTCAAGTCCGCCCACCACTACCAAGCGCTCCGCCCCGATCAGGAATTCGCGGTTCCCTTCCGGCCCCAGGATGGGCGAGGGCTCCACGCCCAGCACCCGCCAGCCGGGCAGCGCCGACCACCACGCCGCGATCTCGGCGCAGACGGCCTCATGCACCGCGGCGTCGCGCACCACGCCGCCCTTCGCGACCGCGGGCCCCACCTCGAATTGCGGCTTGATCAGCGCGATCGCCCAGGCACCTGGCGCGCAGAATCCCAGCGCCGCCGGCAGCACGGTCCGCAGGCCGATGAAGCTGGCGTCGCAGACCAGCGCGCCCAGCGGCGGCAGGTCGCCGGGTTTCAAATGGCGGGCATTGGTGCGCTCCATCACCGTCACCCGCGGGTCGTTGCGCAGCTTCCAGGCAAGCTGTCCGTGGCCCACGTCCAGCGCGTGGACGTGCGCCGCGCCGTGATGCAGCAGCACGTCGGTGAAGCCGCCGGTGCTCGCCCCCAGATCCAGGCAGGTGCGCCCCGTCGGGGACAGGCCAAAATGCCCGATGCCGTGCGACAGCTTCACGCCCCCGCGCGACACCCAGGGATGGTCCTGGCCGCGCAGTTCCAGCGGAAGGCCCTCAGGGATCGTCTCTCCGGGCTTGTTGATCCGCCGCTCGCCGCTGAACACCAGGCCCGCCATGATCAGGGCCTGGGCGCGGGTGCGGGACTCGGCCAGGCCGCGTTCGACGAGTGCGACGTCGGCGCGCTGCTTCATGCGGGTGCGCTGCCCCCGCACCCCCGCCAGGGGGCAGGGCCCCCTGGACCCGCCGACTGACGGCATCGTGCGGAGGGGGCGAATCCCCCACGACTGGGGTCCCGAGGGGCGTGCCCCTCGGCGGGGAGCGCGAGGGGCGGCGCCCCTGGCATCACGCCCGCGCCGCGACCGCCTCGCGGCCCAGCGCCGCCAGCGCCGCCTGCACGATCTGCGGCGCGTTCAGCCCGGCCATGTCGTACTGCTTGCGCGGCGCCTCGTGGTCTATCCAGGCGTCCGGCAGGCACATCGGCCGCAGCTTCAGCCCGCGGTCCAGCAGGCCGCGCGTCGCCAGGTGGTGCATCACCAGCCCGCCGAAGCCGAGCATGGAGCCCTCCTCGATGGTGATCAGCACCTCGTGCTCGCGCGCCAGCCGCTCGACCAGCGCCGCGTCCAGCGGCTTGGCGAAGCGGGCGTCGGCCACGGTGGTGGACAGGCCGAAGGTCGCCAGCTCGTCCGCCGCCTTCAGGCATTCCTGCAGCCGCGCGCCGTAGGACAGGATGGCGACGGTGGCGCCCTCGCGCAGCACGCGCCCGCGGCCGATCTCCAGCACCGTGCCGCGCGCCGGCACCGGCTCCAGCCCGAAGCCCTCGCCGCGCGGGTAGCGCACGGCCGACGGCCCGGAATCGATCGCCGCCATGGTGGCGACCATGTGCGCCAGCTCCACCTCGTCGGCCGCGGCCATCAGCGTGAAGCCGGGCAGGCAGCCGAGATAGGCGATGTCGAAGGAGCCCGCATGGGTGGCGCCATCCGCGCCCACCAGCCCGGCGCGGTCCATGCCGAAGCGCACCGGCAGCCCCTGCAGCGCCACGTCGTGCACCACCTGGTCGTAGCCGCGCTGGAGGAAGGTGGAATAGATGGCGCAGAACGGCTTCAGCCCCTCGGTGGCCAGGCCGGCGGCGAAGGTGACGGCGTGCTGCTCGGCGATGCCCACGTCGAAGCAGCGCTTCGGGAAGCGCTTGGCAAACACGTCCAGCCCGGTGCCGGCCGGCATGGCGGCGTTGATGGCGACGATGCGCTCGTCGGCCTCGGCCTCGGCGACCAGCGAATTGGCGAAGACCTTGGTGTAGGAGGGCGGGCCGGGCGGGGCCTTGACCTGCTCGCCCGTCACCACGTTGAACTTCACCACGCCGTGATACTTGTCGCCCGAAGCCTCGGCGGGCGCGTAGCCCTTGCCCTTCTGGGTGACGGCGTGGAGGAGGAACGGCCCCTGGTGGCCGGAATCGCGCAGGTTGCGCAGCACAGGCAGCAGGTGGTCCAGGTTGTGCCCGTCCACCGGGCCCACGTAGAAGAAGCCCAGCTCCTCGAACAAGGTGCCGCCCATCAGCATGCCGCGGGCGTATTCCTCCGCGCGCTCGGCGGCGCGCTTGATGGGACCGGGGAAGGCCTTGGCCATCTTCGCCATGAATTCGCGCACGCCCAGCACGGGGCGCGAGGAGATGGTGCGCGACAGGTAGGCCGACATGGCGCCCACCGGGGGCGCGATGGACATGTCGTTGTCGTTGAGGATGACGATGAGGTTGGACTTCAGCGCGCCCGCATTGTTCATCGCCTCATAGGCCATGCCGGCGGACATGGAGCCGTCGCCGATCACCGCCACGACGTGGTTGTCGCGCCCCATGAGGTCGCGCCCCACCGCCATGCCCAGCCCCGCGGAGATGGAGGTGGAGGAATGCGCCGCGCCGAACGGGTCGTATTCGCTCTCGGAGCGGCGCGTGAAGCCGGACAGCCCGCCGCCCTGGCGCAGCGTGCGGATGCGGTCGCGCCGGCCCGTCAGGATCTTGTGCGGGTAGGCCTGGTGGCCCACGTCCCAGATCAGCCGGTCGCGCGGCGTGTCGAAGACGGCGTGCACCGCCACCGTCAGCTCGACGACGCCCAGCGAGGAGCCGAGGTGCCCGCCGGTGGAGGAGACGGCGCTGATCGTCTCCGCCCGCAGCTCGTCGGCCAGCTGGCGCAGCTGCTCGTTCGAGAAGTTCTTCATGTCCGCGGGGACGCGCACGCGGTCCAGCAGGGGGGTCGTCGGACGGTCGGGCATCAGTTCCTCCGCTCGATCACGTAGGTGGCGAGCTTGCGCAGCAGGTCGGCGCGTTCGTCGAAGAGGTCGAGGTGGCGGCGCGCCTGCTCGACCAGCCGCTCGGCCTGGATGCGCGCGCGCTCCAGCCCCAGCAGCGAAACCAGGGTGGCCTTGCCGGCGCCGGCATCCTTGCCGGTGGCCTTGCCGGCCTGCTCGGCGGTGGCGGTCGCGTCCAGCAGGTCGTCGGCGATCTGGAAGGCCGCGCCCAGCTCGCGCCCATAGGCGCCCAGCGCCATGCGCAGCGAGCCGGGCGCCTTGCCCAGCACGGCGCCCGCCTCGGCCGAGAACTCGATCAGCTTGCCGGTCTTGAGAAGTTGCAGCCTGCCGATCTGCGATTCATCCAGGGGCTGGGCCGCCTGCTCGGCCGCCATGTCCAGCGCCTGGCCCGCCACCATGCCGCGCGCCCCGGCGGCGCGTGCCAGCAGGCGCACCAGCTCGATCCGCACCGCCGGGTCCGGGTGCGTCTCCTCGCCGGCCAGGACGTGGAAGGCCTGGGTCTGCAAGGCGTCGCCAGCCAGGATGGCGGTGGCCTCGTCGAAGGCCTTGTGGCTCGTGGGCTTGCCGCGGCGCAGGTCGTCGTCGTCCATCGCCGGCAGGTCGTCGTGGATCAGGCTGTAGGCGTGCACCATCTCGATGGCGCAGGCCACGCGCAGCGCGGATTCGTGCGAGACGTTGAACTGGCGCGAACCCTCCAGCACCAGGAAGCCGCGCAGCCGCTTGCCGCCGCCGATGGTGGAGTAGCGCATGGCCTCGAACAGCCGCGCCTCGCCGCCCTCGGGCCTCGGGAGCAGCTGGTCCAGCCCCTCATCCATCGCGCGCGCGGCATCGGCCATGGCATCGGCGAGGCCGATGGTGTGCTGGTCCATCAAGGCCCCTATTCCACGTCCCTGAGGCTGAGGCCGGACTTGCCCTCCACCACCGCCTGCACCTTGGCCTCCGCCTCCGCCAGCTTGCCTTCGCAATGCCGGCGCAGGGCGACGCCGCGCTCGTACTCGCCGATCGCCTCGGCCAGCGTGCTCCGCCCGCCTTCCAGCGACTTCACGATGCCCTCAAGCTGCGCCAGCGCATCCTCGAAGGACAGGGCCTCGATCCCCGCCGTATCACTCATGACCGTCTCCGCATCGCGCCAGCATAGTCGAGGCGACGTGAAACCCAAACCACGCCGCCCCGTCGAGATTGTGTCATGTGTCAGCCATGCAACAGGGCGCGCACATGCGCCGCCGTGCTGGCGGCCAGGGCCGGCAGGTCGTAGCCGCCTTCCAGCAGGCTCACCAGCCGCCCGCCGCAGCATTCCTCCGCCACCGCGCAGAGCGCCTGCGTCACCCAGGCGAAATCCGCCTCCGCCAGCCGCAGCTGGGCCAGGGGGTCGCGCGCATGGGCGTCGAACCCGGCCGAGACCACCACCAGGCCGGGGCGGAAGGCACGGATGGCGGGCACCAGCGTGCCTTCCCAGGCGGCGCGGAAGGCGTCCGGCCCGGCGCCGGGCGGCAGGGGGGCGTTGACGACGTTGCCGCATCCCGTCTCGTCCGCCGCGCCGGTGCCGGGATACAGCGGCATCTGGTGCGAGGAACAGAACAGGATCGAGGGGTCGTCCTGCACCACGTCCTGCGTGCCGTTGCCGTGGTGCACGTCGAAGTCGCAGATCGCCACGCGCTCGATCCCGTGCGCCGCCTGGGCGTGGCGGGCGGCGACGACGGCGTTGGCGAAGAGGCAGAAGCCCATCGGCCGGCGGCGCTCGGCATGGTGGCCGGGGGGGCGGGTGGCGCAGAAGGCGTGGCGCACCGTGCCGGCGCACACCTCGTCCACCGCCTGCACCGCGGCACCCGCGGCCAGCAGGGCGGCGCGGGCGGAATGGGCGTTCATCAGGGTGTCGCCGTCCAGCGCCACCATCTCCCCCTCGGCGGGGCGGATGCGCAGGATGGCGTCCACGTAGTCGGCGGGGTGGACGCGTTCCAGCTGCTCGCGCGTCGCCTCGCCGGGCTGGTCGCGGATCAGGTCGGCGAATTCCTGGCGGTCCAGCGCCTGCCAGACGGCGCGCAGCCGGTCCGGGCATTCCGGGTGGCCCTCGCCCATGTCGTGCAGGGCGCAGTCGCGGTGGGTAAGCAGCAGGACGGGCATTCAGGCGGCCTTCTTGCGCAGGACGAAGCGCAGGTGCTCGCCTTCGTCGCCCCACGCCAGCAACTCGTGCCCCGTTTCGGCCGCGAAGGCGTGGAAGTCCTTCACCGCGGCCCCGTCGGTGGCCAGCACCACCAGGGCGGCGCCGGCGGGCAGGGCGCGCAGGGCCTTGTTGGCCTTCAGCACGGGCAGGGGGCAGGACAATCCGCGGACGTCCAGCGTGGTGGCTTCCTCCATGGCCCATTGCACCACCGCGCGGGGCTGGACGGCAAGGGGTGCGGCGCGGCAGCCTGCCGCCCCATGCGGCTGGGCGTGGATCTGGGGGGCACCAAGACGGAGATCGTGGCACTGGACGCCGCGGGCATCCAACGCCTGCGCCGCCGCATTCCCACCCCCGGCAGCCAGGACGGCGTGGTCGCCGCCATCCGCGCCCTGGTTGAAGGCGCGGAGGCCGAGCTGGGCGCCCGCGGCACGCTGGGCATCGGCATCCCCGGCAGCCTGTCGCCGCGCGACGGCCGGGTGCGCGGCGCCAACAGCACCTGCCTGAACGGCGGCGACCTCCAGGCGGCGCTGGAATCGGCGCTGGGCCGGCCGGTGCGGATCTCCAACGACGCCAACTGCCTGGCGCTCAGCGAGGCGGCCGACGGCGCGGGGCAGGGGGCGCGGGGCGTCTTCGCGGTGATCCTGGGCACCGGCGTCGGCGGCGGCGTGGTGGTGGAGGGGCGCCTGGTCGAAGGCGCCAACCGCATCGCCGGCGAATGGGGCCACGTGCCGCTGCCCTGGATGACGCGCGGGGAGCACCCCGGCCCGCGCTGCTGGTGCGGCCAGCTCGGCTGCCTGGAAACCTTCCTGTCCGGCCCCGCGCTGGCCGCCGACGCGGACGGTCC
>JALHNW010000048.1 GCA_022843345.1 Rubritepida sp.
GGTCACAAGCCGCGCAGCGCCAGGCAGACGCGGGCCACCTGCTCGTCGGCAAGCTCGGGGTACATGGGCAGGGAGAAGACCTCGTGCGCCGCCCGCGCCGTTTCCGCGCAGCCGGCGGGGCCGAGTGCCACGCGCCCCTCATAGGCGGGCTGGAGGTGGACCGGCACGGGGTAGTGGATGCCGGTGCCGATGCCCTGCGCCTTCAGCGCCGCCATGATGGCGTCGCGCCGGGCGTCGCGCAGCACGTAGAGGTGGAAGACGTGCTCCACCCCCGCCCGGCGCGCCGGCGGCGCCAGCGCCGTGCCGGCGAGGGCTGCGTCATAGGCCGCCGCGATGTCGCGCCGCCGCGCGTTGTGCGCGTCCAGGTGCGCCAGCTTCACCCGCAGGACCGCCGCCTGCACCTCGTCGAGCCGCGAATTCACCCCCACCAGATCGGACACGTAGCGCCGCACCCAGCCGTACTGGCGGATGGCGGCGATGCGCTTCGCCAGCGCCTCGTCGCGCGTGGCCAGGATGCCGCCATCGCCCAGCGCGCCCAGGTTCTTGGTGGGGTAGAGGCTGAACGCCGCGGCGTCGCCGATGGTCCCCACCATCCGCCCGTCGAGCCGCGCGCCATGGGCCTGCGCGCAATCCTCGATCAGCGCCACGCCCGCCGCGTCGCAGGCGGCCTTGATGGGCATGAGGTCCACGGGCTGGCCGTAGATGTGCACGGGGATGACGGCGCGGATCGGCGGCAGGCCGGGCGGCGGGTCCTCCAGCACGGCGCGCAGCTCGTCGGGGTCCATGCCGTAGGTGTCGGGGTCTATGTCGAGCAGCAGGGGCGTGGCGCCCGCCATCTCGATGGCCGCCACCGTGGCGACGGCGGTGTGGGACACGGTGACGACGGTGGAGCCCTCGCCGATGCCCATGCCGCGCAGGATCAGCATCAGCGCGTCGGTGCCGTTGGCGCAGCCCACGGCGTGCTGGTCCTCCCCCAACCACGCCGCGAACTCGCGCTCGAAGGCCTCGCCCTCCTGGCCGAGGATGTACCAGCCGCTGGCCATCGCGCGCAGCATGGCGGCGTCCAGCTCGGGCTTCAGCGCGCGGTAGCCGGCGCCGGGGTCGGCGAAGGGGAGCATGGTGACGGGGGCGTTCATCGTGGCGGTCCTCAAGCCTTGGGAGCGTAGTCGGGCAGGCGCTCCCGGTACCAGTCCAGGGAACGGCGCAGCCCCTCGGGCAGCGGCACCCGCGGCGCCCAGCCGGTGGCGGCGCGGAAGGCGGAATCATTGGCGTGGTAGGAGCCGATGTCGATGGGCGCGCGGTCGGCCGGGAATTCGCGCGTGGAGAAGGACCCGCGCCCGCCATTGGCGGCGATGCACAGCTCCGCCAGCTCCAGCAGGGAGACGGGGGGCGCGCCGCCCAGGTTGAACACGCGGCCCGCCACGCCGGGCGCATCGGCCTGCTCGGCCGCCGTGAGGAAGGCCTGGGTCACGTCGTCCACATAGGCCAAATCGCGCAGCTGCGCGCCGCCCCAGACCTCGAAGGGTTCGCCCTCCAGCAGGCGGCGGATCCAGATGCCCAGGAAGGTCTGCCGCGCATCGGCGATCCGCAGGCGCGGGCCGTAGCAGTTGGTGAGGCGCAGCGAGACGACGGGCCGGCCCAGGACACGGTTCTCCAGCATCCAGTACTGCTCGCCCGCCCATTTGGAGACGCCGTTGGCGTCGGGCGGGTTGACCGGGTGCAGCTCGTCCACCGGCAGGGCGATCGGGCGGCCGTAGAACTGGCGGGTGGAGGCGTGGACCACGCGCGCGGTGGGCGCCGCCTCGCGCATCACCTGGATCAGGCGCACCTGGGCCACGGCGTTGATGGCGATGTCGGCCACCGGGTCGCGCTGGCCGCCCATGTGGCTGGTCTGCGCGGCCATGTTGAACAGCACCTCGGTGCCCTGGCACAGGCTCAGCAGCTCCGTGTCGCGGATGTCGCCGCGCACCAGCAGCACGCCGGCCCCCTCCAGGTTGGCGGGGTTGGCGCCGCCATCGGGCAGCATCGCGTCCAGCGCCGTCACCCGCGCGCCGGCCGCGGCGAGCGCGTGGCACAGGTTGGAGCCGAGGAACCCCGCGCCGCCGGTCACCAGCACCCTGCGGCGCTTCCAGAAATCCATGTCGTCCATCATTCCCATTTTGCGCCCGTTTAAGGCGGAATCACGCCGAAGGGTTGTCGCCGCCACGGCGGGCGTCGGCGTGCCGCCCGCGCATGATCTCCGCGAAGCCGAACAGCAGCAGCAGCTGGCCCAGCACCATCTGGATCGCCGCCAGCAGCCGGATGCCGTCGTCATGCGGCTGGATGTCGCCGTAGCCCACGGTGGACAGCGTCACCACCGAGAAATGCATCGCGTCCGAGAAGGAGATGTGCGCGGGCACCCCCACCATCATGAAGATCGGCGAGCGCGAAAGCCCGTCGGCGATGCGGTAGAAGCAGCCGAAGGCCACCGCCAGCAGCGCGAAGAGCGAGACATAGGTGGCGATGGGCACGCCCAGGTGCTTCAGCCGCCGCCCCACCTGGCGCAGGATGGTGGCGACCTCGACCAGCAGGCGCACCACCTCGCCCACCGCCGCGGCCGTCACCACGGCGACGCCCAGCATGGCCAGCAGCAGCACCGCGGTCTGCCCGCCCGCCTCCATCCGGTTCACCGGCATCGCCAGGCTGCCCACCGCGATCAGCACGCAGCCGCCCAGCCAGCGCACCACCCGCTCGGGGTGCCAGCGCGGGCCGCCGCCCTCGGCGATCGCGGCCAGCTCCACCCGCCGGCGCCAGCAGGCGGCGACGAAGCCCAGCACCGGCAGCAGGAAGGCCGCCGAGCGCGCCCAGCCCTCCACCCGCGGGAAGCCGGCCTGGCCGATCACCGCGAAGACGTAGATCGCCAGCCCGTTCGCCGCACCCAGCGCGAAGACCAGCCCGTGCGGGAAAATCAGGTGCAGGGTGCCCACGGCGACGCCCGCCACCAGCAGCGCGGTGCCGGCGAAGGCCCAGCCCTGGTCCACCACGCCGCCGGCCACCAGCAGCATGAGCGCGACGGTGAGCGCGACCCCCAGCAGGCCGCGGCGGCGGGCGAGGGCGCGCGTCACGGCAGGGCGGCGACGCCGGTGATCTCCACCCGCCAGTCCGGGTCCACCAGCGGGGCCTGGATCGTCATGCGCGCGGGCTTGTGCGCGGGGTCCAGCCACGCGTCCCAGGCGCGGTTCATCGCCGGCGCGTCGCGGATGTCGCGCAGCACCACCGTGACGGACAGCAGGCGGGTCTTGTCCGTCCCGGCCTCGGCCAGCAGGGCGTCCACCTGGCGCAGCACGTCGGCGGTCTGCGCCTGCGCGTCGCCCGTCGCGTCGTCGGGCACCTGGCCGGCCAGGTACACCAGGCCGCCATGCGCCACGGCGCCGGACAGCCGCGCCTCCTCGGCCAGTCGTCGGATCATCGGGAGCTTCCCTTCATGCCAAGCCTTTGCCACATGCTGGGCGCGATGCAGAATCTCCTCAACCGCCTGGTGATCGCCAGCCGCTACATCCTCGTCGTCTTCTACCTCGGGCTCGCGGTGGCGCTGGCGGCCTATGCGGTGCATTTCGCCAGCAAGGTGTGGAAGTTCGTCGTCACCGCCTTTGGCCCGGTCACGGACACCGACCTGCTGCTGTCCCTGCTCTACCTCGTGGATTCGGCGCTGGTGGCCTCGCTGGTGGCGATGGTGGCGCTCTCCTCCTACGACAGCCTGGTGTCGCGGCTGGTGAACGCGGATGGCGATTCGAAGATCGCCTGGATCAGCAACCTCGACCCCGGCAACCTGAAGCTGAAGGTCTCCATCGCCATCATCGCCATCTCCTCCATCCACCTGCTGCAGAAGTTCATGAACGTGGACAGCCTGCCCGACCGGGAGCTGGCCTGGGCGGTGGGGATCCACATGGCCTTCGTGCTCGGCGCGCTCGGGCTGGGGCTGCTGGACCGGATGCAGGCGGACGTGAAGCGCGCGAAGAAGACTGAGTGATGACAATCCTGGATCGGGGATAATCCTCTGGACTTCAACTTCCGGTTGCGTCATGGTGCGGCGCGGCGCAACAGGAGGTTGAAGCTCGATGTCGGATATCACGCTCCCGGGGGCTGGCGGCTCGCCCGGCCCCATCATCGCAGTGGACCCGGCCATCGCCGCGGCCGCTCAGGCCCTGGCCGCCGGCCAGCCCGCCGCCTTCACCGTGCCCCTCGGCGGCGGCGTGCCCAGCCTTTCCGCCCCGGCCACGCTGGTGTTCCAGGGCGCGCCCGCCGGCACGGTGGTGCCCACGGCGCAGACGCCGCTCATCGTGCTGGGCGGCGACGCCCCGGCCACCGTCGCCGCCGCCTGGACCGACCAGGCAGTGATCTCCAACTCCGACGCCCTCACCCTGTCCGCCCAGGGCGGCAGCACGACGCTGCTCGGCGGCGGCGGCACGCATGACGTGTCGGTGACCTGGGGCCGCTCCAGCATCGTCACCGGCGCGGGCGACGACCGCGTCTCCATCACCGGCGGCAGCGCCGACATCGACGTGGGCGACGGCGCCAACACCGTCACCGCCGCCGGCTGGGCGCAGACCACCATCCGCGCCGGCGCGGGCGACGACAGCATCGCCATCCAGGGCGGCACCTCCGCCGTGCAGGCCGCGGTCGGGCTGGGCGGGGGCGACAACACCATCACCGTCACCGGGTGGGCCAACACCACCATCGCGGCCGGCGACGGGCGGGACGCCATCTCCGTACAAGGCGGCACCACCTCCATCGCCAGCGGCGGCGGGGCGGACAGCATCACGGTCACCGGCTGGGCGCAGTCCACGGTCCATGCCGGGGCGGGCGACGACAGCATCTCCATCCAGGGCGGCACCGCGATCCTGGACCTCGGCACCGGCACGGACAGCCTGCTGGCCAGCGACGCGACGCTGGACGTAACGGTCGGCGGCTCGGCCAGCATCGCGCTGTCCGGCTGGGGCAGCGCGGAGGTTTCGGCCGGCACGGGCCAGCTGACCTTCATCGGCGGCATGGGCGCCACCACCGTGCATGGCGGCGCGGGCAGCGCCACGGTGCAGGCCGGCTGGCTCGGCGGCTCCATCGAGGGCGGCGCGGCCGGGAACAACAGCCTGGCGGCGGGCGTGGGCGGGACCTTCGTGCGCGCGGGCGGCGACGGCGACACGCTGCTCGCCGCGGGCTGGGGGGCCGACACGCTGGTCGCCTCGGCCGGCAACGTCACCCTGCTGGGCGGCCTGTCCACGGGGGCGAACGTGTACGACCTGTCGGGCGGGGACGCCCAGGCCAGCATCACCGGCGGGCTGGGGGGCGAGGCCTTCGTCATCGGCCGCGGCAGCGCCACCATCGCCAGCGGCGACGGCGCGGACGTGTTCCGCGTGCTGGCCGCCAACACGGACGGCGCGGGCGGCACCATCACCATCACCGACTTCACCCTCGGGCAGGACCGGCTGGAGATCAGCGGGTATGCCGGCGCGGCGGAGATCGAGACGGATGCGGGCGGCACCAGCCTCACCCTGTCCGACGGCACGCGCATCGAGCTGACCAACGTCACCGCGCCTACGGAAGCCTGGCGCCTGATGTGATGCCGGCGACCCTCCGCCCCCAGTTTGGGGCGGAGGGTTGAAACCGACGGGCACGCGCCGCGCGCAATAGGCAGCGCCGATCGCACCCATAGGCATATCACGTACTTGATGAACACAACCCTAACGGGCAGCGTCGGGCGCAGGAGAATCGCCCATGCCCGTCGCCCTCATCCCCAACGACCCGCTGCTCGGCCAGGCCTGGCACCTGCGCAACACCGGCCAGGCCGGCGGCACGGCCGGGGTTGACCTGAACGTCGCGGGCGCCTGGGGCTTCTGGTCCGGCCGCGGCGTGCTGGTCGCGGTGGCCGATGACGGGGTCGAGGCCTCCCACCCCGACCTCGCCGACAGCATGTGGACGCGCCCCGCCACAGTCGCCGCGCCCACGGACCCCAACCTGCTGTCCGGCCTGCCGGTGGCGAACGGGCTGGACAACGCCGGCAACAACCACGGAACATCGGTGGCCGGCATCATCGCGGCCGGCGGGGACAACGGCCTCGGCGCGCTGGGCATCGCGCCCGACGCGCGCCTCGTCTCCTACCGCACCCTGGGCGAGGGCGCGGCCAGCACGCAGGCCGTCTTCGCGCAGGCGCTCGCCGATGGCGCCGCGGTGGTCAACGGCTCCTACGGGTTGAACAGCGCCTTCGGGGCGGATGGCGAGGGCCTCGCCGCCATGGCGGCCTTCGTGTCCGGCGGGCGCGGCGGGCTGGGCGGGCTGTTCGTGAAGTCCAACGGCAACGAGCGCGCGGAAGCCGGCGCCCCCTCCCCCGCCGATGGCGGCGCGGAGGCCGCGAACGCCACCCGCTTCACCATCGCCGTCGCCGCGGTGGACAACACCGGCACCGTCGCCTCCTACAGCAACCCGGGCGGCAACCTGTTCATCTCGGGCTTCGGCGGCGAGAGCGACGGGCGGCTCGCCACCGGCCAGGGCGTGCTGGCCACCGACCGCGCCGGCCCGCTGAACGGCTACAACGACGGCGCCTCGCCGGGCGGCGACTACACCGGCTTCAACGGCACCTCCGCCGCCGCCCCCACGGTCGCCGGCGTGCTGGCGCTGGTCCTGGAGGCCAATCCCGGCCTGGGCCACCGCGACGTCCAGGAGATCCTGGCGCTGTCCGCCCGGCGGACCGACCCGCTGGCCGGCACGGCGGGCCATGACAGCATGAGCCGCACGCCCTGGCTGGCCAACGCCGCCACCAACAAGGATGGCGGCGGCTGGGCCTTCTCGCACGACTACGGATTCGGGCTGGCCGATGCGGGCGCCGCCACGCGCCTGGCCGAGAGCTGGGCCTGGGCGCCGCGCACGGAGGCCAACCTCATCGCCACCGCCGCGGACCACACCGTTGCGGGCAGCATCACCGCGGGCGCGGCATGGAGCACCCAGCTCGCCATCGCCCAGCCCGAGGGCGCCACCGCCGGCTTCCGCGTCAACCGCGTCGAGCTGGTGCTGGACCTTTCGGCCGCCCGCCCCTCCGACCTCACGGTGACGCTGCTCTCGCCAGGCGGCACGGCGATCCGCCTGCTCACCACCACGGGCAACGCCTTCGCCGAGGTGGATGGCAGCCTGGACTTCTCCATCGCCATGCCCCTGACCGCCGGCC
Organism: Rubritepida sp.; assembly: GCA_022843345.1. Lineage (GTDB taxonomy): Bacteria > Pseudomonadota > Alphaproteobacteria > Acetobacterales > Acetobacteraceae > Roseococcus. The sequence goes on from JALHNW010000048.1 coordinate 7,196, forward strand.
AGGCCATCGGCCTCGGCTCGCCCGGCTTCTGGGGCGAGGCGGGGGCGGGCAGCTGGACGCTGTCCATCGCCACCGCCGGCACCGCCGCCACGGTCAACGCCGCGTACTTCTCCGTCTTCGGCGATTCCGCCTGGGTGGATGCCGCGCGCACGATCGCGGCGACCGACCTGCGCTCCGTCGCCTTCCTCACCGATGGCTTCGCGGCCGCCGTCGCCGCCGCGCCCGCCGCCGCCACCCTGGCGCGCCACGGCGAGACGGCGCTGAACCTGGCCGCCACCTCCGCGGGCGCGGTGCTCAGCCTGGCCGATCCCGGTGCTTCCACCAACCGCGTCGGCGCCACGGCCGTGACGATCCAGGACGGCGCGGCGGTGCACCACCTGCTGGGCGGCGGCGGCAATGACAGCTTCACCGGCACCATCGGCGCCGACACGCTGGGCGGCGGGCGGGGCGACGACCTGCTGGTGGGCCTGGGCGGGGCCGACACGCTGCTGGGCAACGCCGGCAACGACATCCTGATCGGCAATGCCGGCGCCGACATCCTGCGCGGCGGGGCGGGGCGGGACGCCGCGGTCTTCGGCACCACGAAGGCCGCCGCCACGGTCCAGCGCCAGGCCGACGGCACGCTGCGCGTCCTGTCCGCCGCCGAGGGCGAGGACAGCCTGTCCTCGGTGGAGCTGCTGGTCTTCACCGATGGCGCGGTGAATGTCGGCCCGCTGGACGCGCGGGACTTCGCGGGGTCCGGCCAGGCGGGGCTGCTGCAGCGCGACACCTCGGGGGCGCTGCGGCTGGTGGAGATGGCGGGCAACGCCGCCCAGGCCAGCACCCTCATGCCGGTGGTGGACCCCACGGCCCGGCTGGAGGCGACGGGCGACATGAACGGCGACGGCTTCGCCGACATGTCCTTCCGCCGCGACGATGGCGGCTGGATCTTCTCCTGGGGCCAGGGCAAGGCGGCGCCGGTCACGACCGACCTGGGCGTGCTGGACGCCAGCTGGGCGATCCACGGCATGCCGGACCTGGACGGGGACGGCGTGGGGGACCTGGTGCTGCTGCATTCCACCGGCTTCCTCGCGGCCTTTCCCAGCGTCGCCGGCGGCGCGGCGTTCCTGACCCTGGCGCCGGGCACCATCCCGGGCGACCCCGGCGGGGCACCGATCGGCGTGGCGGCCGGCTGGTCGCTCCAGGGCTTCGCCGACCTGGACGGCGACGCGAAGGCCGACCTGCTGCTGCGCGCGCCCGATGGCGAGCTGCTGCTGATGCGCATGGACGGCACGCGGGCCATCGAGGCGACGATCCTGCCCTTCCCCCTGCTGGACGCGACGCTGGCCGGCATGGGCGACCTGGACGGGGACCGGCGCGCGGACATCGTGGTCCGCAACGGCATCACCGGCGAGGTGACGGTGCACCTGATGGACGGCGCGGCGGTGCGCGCGAGCGAGACGGTGGCCGGCCCGGCAGGCTACGACGCCTTCGCGGTGGCCGACTATTCGGGCGACGGCAAGGCCGACATCATGTGGCGCCAGCCCTCGGGCGAGCTGCTGCTGTGGGAGATGGACGGCGCCGTCCGCCTCTTCGCCGGCACCGTCGCGGCGCCGGAGGCGGGCTGGACGCTGATCGCCTGACCTATTCCTCGTCGAGCAGCGTGGCGAGCTTCATCGCCACGCCCTTCGAGCCCTCGACGCGCAGCTTGCCGGTAGCGAAGGCCAGCATGGGCGAGAGCTTGCCCGCCACCAGCTTGCCGAGGTTCTCCGAAGACAGGCGCAGCACGCAGTCCGCCTCCTCGCCCGCCGCGGCCTCGCGCAGCTCCGCCTTGCCGCCCGCGGCGTCGAGCAGGATCGCCTCGCCGCTGTCCGTCAGCTCGAACAGCACGCGGTAGCCGAGCGTGCGCAGGCTCGCCTCGCGGCCGCGCAGCGCCGCCATCATCGCATCCATGCCGGCCATCGTTGCGTTCTCCGTATCGTGAAGACCTGATGAACGGGGTTGACGTTAACGTCAACCCCTGGCCAGGATCATGCCGCCGCAGCATCGCGGCCGATGCGACGCACGGGGAAAACGGGCCATGACATGGGTAACGGGGTCCCTCCGCCGCCGGGCTGCGCGGCCATGACCCAGCCCTGGCTGCGCCGCTACCCGGCGAAGGTCGCCTGGGACCAGCCCTTCCCGCCCGAAACCCTGCCGGACCTGCTGGCCGGCGCCTGCGCGCGCTTCGGCCCGCGCCCGGCGCTGGATTTCCTGGGCCGGCGCCTGTCCTACGCGCGGCTGCACGCGCGGGTGCGCGCCGCCGCCGAGGG
>JALHNW010000049.1 GCA_022843345.1 Rubritepida sp.
GGCTCCACCCTCGATGCCATCCGCGCCCGCGGCACGCTGATCTGCGGCGTGAACACCGGCCTCGCCGGCTTCGCCGCGCCCAACAGCCAGGGCGTCTGGGCCGGCTTCGACGTGGACTACTGCCGGGCGCTGGCCATCGCGATCTTCAACGACGCGAACCGCGTGCGCTACGTCCCCACCACCGCGCAGAACCGCTTCACGGCGCTGCAGTCGGGCGAGGTGGACGTGCTGAGCCGCAACACGACCTGGACGCTGTCGCGCGACACGTCGCTGGGCTTCGACTACGCGGCGACGAACTTCTACGACGGCCAGGGCTTCATGGTGAAGCGCGCGCTGGGCGTGAACAACGCCAACCAGCTGGACGGCGCGACCGTCTGCGTGCAGCCCGGCACGACGACCGAGCAGAACCTGGCCGACTGGGCGCGCGGCGCGCGCATCCAGATCCGCCCCGTGGTGATCGAGCGGCTGGAGGACAACATCGCCGCCTACATCGCCGGCCGGTGCGACGCCTACACCACCGACGTGTCGGGCCTCGCCGCCTCGCGCGCCGTGCAGCAGAACCCGAACGACCACGTGATCCTGCCGCAGGTGATCAGCAAGGAGCCGCTGGGCATGCTGTTCCGCCACGGCGACCAGCGCTTCGGCGACCTGGCGCGCTGGCTGCATTTCGGCCTGGTCGGCGCCGAGGAGTTCGGCATCACCGCCGCGAACGTGGACCAGATGCTGGCCAACGACCCCCGGCCCGAGGTGCAGCGCATGCTGGGCCGCACCGGCGGGCTGGGCCAGATGCTGGGCGTGGACAACGCCTGGATGGTCAACGTCCTCAAGGGCCTGGGCAACTACGGCGAGATCTTCCAGCGCAACCTGGTGCCGATCGGCCTGCAGCGCGGCCCGAACGCGCTGTGGACCACGCCGGGCGGCCTGCAGTACGCGCCGCCCTTCCGGTGAGGTGACGCGCCGGGCCGCGCCATCCGCGCGGCCCGGCGGCCTTCCCCGGGGCGGGAAGCCGCCCCGGCAACAAGAAGACAGGGATAGGCAAGACATGTCTGACGTTCCCGCCGACCCGCGCTTCGCCCGGAAGGCGCCGCCCCGGCCCATGCGCCTGTCCTGGGCCGATGAGCGCGTGCGCAACGTGGTGTGGCAGGTGCTGGTGGTCGGCGCCATCCTGTCGGTGTTCTACTGGCTGTACCGCAACACCTCCTACAACCTCGAGGTCCGGCGCATCGCCACGGGCTTCGGCTTCCTGAGCCGGGAGGCGGGGCTGCCGATCGCGGAATCGCTGATCGAGTACGACCCCTCGATGACCTACCTGCGCGCGCTGACCGTGGGCGTGCTGAACACGCTGAAGGTCGCCGTGGTGGGCATCGTGCTGGCCACCATCCTGGGCACGCTGCTGGGCGTGGCGCGGCTGTCGCGCAACTGGCTGCTGGCGCGCATCGCCGGCGCCTATGTCGAGATCGTGCGCGACCTGCCGCTGCTGCTCCAGCTGCTGTTCTGGTACGCCCTGCTCCAGGCCCTGCCCGGCCCGCGCCAGGCGATGCACCCGGTGGAAGGCGTGTTCCTGTCCAACCGCGGCCTGAAGCTGCCGTGGTTCCAGTGGGAGCACGCGCATTCCATGGCGCTGCTGGCCTTCGCGGTGGGCGCCATCGCCACCTGGGCGTACCGGCGCGCCGCGCGCGCGAAGCAGATGCAGGACGGGGAGCCGCGCAAGGTCTGGCCCGTCGCCGTCGGGCTGATGCTGGCGCTGCCGCTGGCGGTGTGGGCCGCGCTGGGCGCGCCCTTCACGCCCGACGTGCCCTTCCTGCGCGGCTTCAACTTCCAGGGCGGGCTCACCGTCTCCCCCGAGTTCTTCGCGCTGCTGCTGGGGCTCACGCTCTACACCGCCGGCTTCATCGCCGAGATCGTGCGCGCCGGCATCCTGGCCGTCAGCCAGGGCCAGTGGGAGGCGGCGCAGGCGCTGGGCCTGCCGCGGGGCCGCGTGATGAACCTCGTCGTGCTGCCCCAGGCCATGCGGGTCATCATCCCGCCGATGACCTCGCAGTTCCTCAACATCACGAAGAACTCGTCGCTGGCCGTCGCCATCGGCTACCAGGACATCGTGAGCATCGCGAACACGACCCTGAACCAGACGGGCCAGGCGATCGAGGGCATCGCCATCATCATGCTGGTCTACCTGACGATCAGCCTGAGCATCAGCCTGTTCATGAACTGGTACAACGCGCGCATCGCGCTGGTGGAAAGGTGAGGGCGATGCGCGCTGAAATCCGTTTGGCTTCGCTGGCCGGTGGCCAGCTACGCATGATCGCCCTGGTGGAGCGCTAGGCCATGAGCATCACCGCCGAGAACGCCGCCAAGCTGCCCGCCGACGCCATCGCGCGCACGGCGCCGCGCCGCCTCATCGGCCCGCTGGCCTGGTCGCGGGAGAACATGTTCGCCAACTGGTGGTCCACCGCCATCACCCTGGCGCTGGGCTACCTGCTGATCCGCTACGCCGTGTCCTTCGTGGACTGGGCCTTCGTGAACGCCATCTGGACCGTGCCGCAGACCGCGGCCGGCCTGCCCGACACCACCGCCTGCCGCGAGGCCAAGGGCAGCGGCGCCTGCTGGGCCGTGATCACGGAGAAGCACCGCTTCATCCTGTTCGGCACCTACCCGTTCGACGAGCACTGGCGCCCGCTCCTGGTCTGCCTGCTGTTCATCGGGCTGTACGTCGTCTCCGCCATGAAGCGCTTCTGGCGGTGGGAGCTGGCGCTGATCTGGGCCGCGGTGCTGACGCTGATCGGCGTGCTGATGTGGGGCGGCGTGCTGGGCCTGTCCTTCGTCCCGCAGGACCGCTGGGGCGGGCTGCCGATCACGCTGATCCTGTCCACCTTCGGGCTGGCCTTCGCCTTCCCGCTCGCCATCCTGGTGGCGCTGGGCCGGCGCTCCAAGCTGCCGGCGATCAAGGCGATCTGCGTCCTCTACGTCGAGCTGATCCGCGGCGTGCCGCTGATCTCGCTGCTGTTCATGGCCTCCGTCATGTTCCCGCTCTTCCTTCCCGAGGGCATGAACATCGACAAGCTGCTGCGCGCGCAGGTCGCCATCATCCTCTTCGCCGGCGCCTATCTGGCCGAGGTGGTGCGCGCCGGGCTCCAGGCCCTGCCCAAGGGCCAGTACGAGGCGGCCGACGCGCTGGGCCTGTCCTACTGGAAGAAGACCGGCCTCATCATCCTGCCCCAGGCGCTGCGCCTCGTGATCCCGCCGCTGGTGAACACCTTCATCGGCTTCTTCAAGGACACCTCGCTGGTGCTGATCATCGGCATCTTCGACCTGCTGACCGCGGGCAAGACCGCGATCATCGAGCCGATGTGGCAGGGCTTCGGCGTGGAGGTCTACATCACGCTGGCGCTGATCTACTTCATGTTCTGCTTCGCCATGTCCAAGTATTCCGCCGGACTCGAGCGCGAGTTCAACGCGCACCGCAACCGCTGAGGAGAGACACACCCATGTCCGCCGCCGAAACCCTCTCCTCCGCCGTGCGCGCCGACGCGCCGCCGGCCATCTCGCTCCAGAAGGTCAACAAGTGGTTCGGCTCGCTCCACGTGCTGCGCGACGTCACGCTCGACGTCGCACTCGGCGAGCGGGTGGTGGTCTGCGGCCCCTCGGGCTCCGGCAAGTCCACGCTGATCCGCTGCATCAACCGGCTGGAGGAGCACCAGGAGGGGCGCATCGTCGTGGACGGCATCGAGCTGTCCGACGACCTGAAGGCGCTGGACGCCATCCGCCGCGAGGTCGGCATGGTGTTCCAGTCCTTCAACCTGTTCCCCCACCTCACCATCCTGGAGAACTGCACGCTGGCCCCCATCTGGGTCCGCAAGATGCCCAAGCGCCAGGCCGAGGAGCTGGCGATGGAGTACCTCACCCGCGTGCGCATCCCCGAGCAGGCGGCCAAGTACCCCGGCCAGCTCTCGGGCGGGCAGCAGCAGCGCGTGGCCATCGCGCGCGCCCTGTGCATGCAGCCCAAGATCATGCTGTTCGACGAGCCGACCAGCGCGCTCGACCCCGAGATGATCAAGGAGGTGCTGGACACCATGGTGATGCTGGCCGGCACCGGCATGACCATGATCTGCGTGACGCACGAGATGGGCTTCGCCCGCCAGGTGGCCGACCGCGTGGTGTTCATGGACCGCGGCGAGATCGTCGAGCAGGGCGTGCCGCAGGCGATCTTCGAGAACCCGCAGACCGACCGCCTCCAGCTCTTCCTGTCGCAGATCCTGCGCGGACATTGACCGAACGCAACCCTGCCCCGCGCCGCGCGCTGCTAGAAGCGGCGCGGGCGCGGGACTAACCCCTCGCGCCTTCCCCCCTGCCCGAGGCGCCCCTTGTCCGCCACCCCAGACCGCAAGATCACCGCCGCCGCCCTGCTGGGCGTGCTGGGCGTCGTCTACGGCGACATCGGCACCTCGCCGCTCTACGCCCTGAAATCCGCCCTGCTGCACTTCGACGAGGGCGGCATCGCCGACTGGGAGGTGCTGGGGATCATCTCCCTCATCTTCTGGTCGCTGATGCTGACCGTCACGGTGAAGTACGTGCTGTTCATCATGCGCGCCGACAACCGGGGCGAGGGCGGCATCATGGCGCTGATGGCGCTGGCCCAGCGCACGGCGGAAACCGCGCGCGGGCGGCTGGTGATCGCCCTCATCGGCATCGCGGGCGCGGCGCTGTTCCTCGGCGACGGCATGATCACGCCCGCCATCTCGGTGCTTTCCGCCGTCGAGGGGCTGAAGGTGATCGAGCCGGGGCTGGAGGCGGCGATCATCCCCATCACGCTGGGCGTGCTGCTGGCGCTGTTCCTGGTGCAGTACCGCGGCACCGGGGCGATGGGCGCCTTCTTCGGCCCGGTCTGCGCGCTGTGGTTCGGCGTGCTGGCCGTGCTGGGGCTGGTGGAGGCGCTGCGCTACCCGGCGGTCTTCGCCGCCGTCTCGCCCTGGTACGCCGTCAACTTCTGCCTGCACTACCACCTGGCCGCCTTCATCGCGATGGGCTCCGTCGTGCTGGCGGTGACGGGGGCGGAGGCGCTGTACGCCGACATGGGGCATTTCGGCCGCAAGCCCATCCAGCTCGCCTGGGTGGCCTTCGTGCTGCCCGCGTTGGCGCTGAACTACATGGGCCAGGGCGCGCTGCTGCTGCGCGACCCCTCGGCGATCGAGAACCCGTTCTTCCTGCTCTCGCCCGAATGGTTCCGGCCCTTCCTGGTCATCCTGGCCACCGCGGCGACGATCATCGCCTCCCAGGCCATGATCTCGGGCGCCTTCTCCATCGCGCGGCAATGCGTGCAGATGGGCTTCTCGCCGCGGCTGGAGGTGCGCCACACCTCGGCCACCGAGGAGGGGCAGATCTACATGCCCCAGGTGAACACCGCGCTGCTGATCGGCGTAGTGATCCTGGTGCTGGAGTTCCGCACCTCCGAGGCGCTGGCCGCGGCCTATGGCCTCGCCGTCACCGGCACCTTCCTGTGCACCACGCTGCTGGCCTTCGTGGTGTTCCGCCGCCAGTTCCGCTGGGGCTGGGCGAAGCTGCTGCTGGTCTTCGTGCCGCTGCTGCTGCTCGACCTGTCCTACTTCATCGCCACTGCGCTGAAGATCCCCGAGGGCGGCTATGTCCCCATCCTCATCGGCGCCGTGACCTTCGCGCTGATGTACGTGTGGTACCGCGGGCGCCAGCTGCTGTTCGCGCGCATCCGCGCCGACGGGCTGCCGCTGCGTTCCTTCCTGGCGCGCCTGCCGCAGTCGCGCACCACGCGCGTGCCGGGCATCGCGGTGTTCATGACCGGCCAGGCGGACTACCTGCCCGGCGCGCTGCTGCACAACCTCAAGCACAACAAGGTGCTGCACGAGCGCGTGCTGTTCGTCACCGTGCTGAACGAGGACATCCCCGCCGTGGGCGCCGAGCGCCGGGCCGAGGTGCAGGAGCTGGCGGACAACATCCGCCGCGTCATCCTGCGCTACGGCTTCCAGGAAAGCCCCGACATCCCGCGCGAGCTGGAGCGGCTGAACGCGGCCGGCCTCATCGCCTACGAGCCGATGCTGGCGAGCTACTTCCTGGGGCGCGAGACGATCGTGGCGGCGGCCGTGCCGAAGATGGCCGGCTGGCAGCAGTGGCTCTACACCATCATGAGCCGCAACTCGCTGCCGGCGACCGAGTTCTTCCGCATCCCCTCCGACCGCGTGGTGGAGCTCGGGGTGCGGATCGCGATCTGAGCCGGAGGCCCGGATCGCTGATTTTCCGCGCCCTCACCCCAGGCCGCCTGCGGCGACCTGCTACGCCGGGCGCGGCCTCCGGCCGCTTGGCTTCGGCCCCCTGAAGGGGGCCGGCGCGCGCCGTGCGCGCGCATTCCGCGTGGGCGGTTCCGGTCCTGGACGGGTGCGGCGCCTGGCCGGCGCTCGGCTTCGCCGTTGCGCCTCTGGAGTCGGGCACTGATCCTGCGGAGTTGCGCCCGCTGGTAGCACCGCGGGCCTGTGCCGCCAGCGCGCCCTGCACCATCCGGTCGCGCCGGGGCTTCGCCCTGGCGCGGAGACGGCCGCGCAGGATGACGCCGGCCCGGCGCGCGCGAAGCCGCGCGGCCGCACGCAAGGCGAATCCCGCAGCCGGCACCCACGCACCTGCCAACGGGGTCCCCGCCGCGTCGCGCAGCGACGTGGTGGGGCTACACCATCAGCATCCCGCCATTGACGTGCACGGTCGTGCCCGTCACCCACGCCGCCTCGTCGCTGGCGAGGTAGGCCACGGCGGCCGCCACGTCCTTCCCCTCGCCCATCCGCGCCAGCGGGATGCGCGACATCAGCGTCGTCTTCTGCGCCTCGTTCAGCTTGTCGGTCATCGGGGTCGCGATGAAGCCGGGCGCCACCACGTTCACCGTCACGCCGCGCGGCGCCACCTCCTGCGCCAGCGCCTTGCTCATGCCGATCAGCCCGGCCTTCGCGGCGGCGTAGTTCGCCTGCCCCGCATTGCCGGTGACGCCGACGATGGAGGCGATGCTCACGATCCGCCCCGCGCGGCGCTTCATCATGCCGCGCAGCGCGGCCCGCGCCAGGCGGAAGGGGGCGTTCAGGTCCACCTCCAGCACCGCGTTCCAGTCCTCGTCGCCCATGCGGAGCGCCAGCATGTCACGGGTGAAGCCGGCGTTGTTCACCAGGATGTCGAGGCGGCCATGCGCGGCCTCCACCGCCTCCACCAGCGCCGCCGGCGCGGCGGGGTCGGCCAGGTCGGCCACCTGCACCGTGGCGCGTTCGCCCAGCGCACCGGCCACGGCGTCCAGCTCCGCCTCGCGCCGCCCGGTCAGCACGACATGCGCGCCCTGCGCGTGCAGCGCCTGCGCGATGGCGACGCCGATGCCGGAGGAGGCGCCGGTCACCAGCGCGATCTTGTTGGACAGGTCGAACATGGGCCGTGTGGTCCTCAGGAAAACCGCTTGAACAGGAAGTGCCGCGCATGGCCCGGCGGCTGGTCGGTGATGGTGCCCAGCACGCGGTAGCCCTGCGCCTCGTAGAAGGGCCGCGCCTGGAAGGAGAAGGTGTCCAGGTGCGCGCCGATGCAGCCGCGCGCCTTCGCCTCATCCTCCAACCGCGCCAGCAGCCTGGCACCCAGGCCGCCGCCGCGCATATCCTCGGGCAGGAACAGGTAGTGCAGGAACAGCCAGGCGCCGTAGCACCAGCCGAAGGCGCCGCCGACCGGCTCGCCCCCCTCCTCGCGCCGTACCACCAGGGCCAGCGGCTTGTAGCCGTGCGGACCCACGAAGGGCGCGTTGAACGCCGTCAGCCCCTCGCGCGCCGCCTGCGCCGCGGGCTCGTCATCCAGTTCGGACAGCGTGACGTGCGGCTCCATCACAGCGACTTCAGGAAGGCCTCGACCTCCGCCGGCGTGCCGACGGTCAGGGCCTGGGCCTCGGGCGCGTTGCGCTTCATCAGGCCGGACAGCACCTTGCCGGCGCCGATCTCGGCGAAGCGGGTGCAGCCGGCGGCGACCATCGCGGCCACGCATTCGCGCCAGCGCACCGTGCCGGTCACCTGGCGCACCAGCAGGTCGCGGATCGCGTCCGGGTCGCTGACGGGGGCGGCGGTGACGTTGGCCACCACCGGCACGGCCGGCGTGGCCATCGCCGCCTTCTCCAGCGCCGCGCGCATGGCATCCGCGGCGGGCGCCATCATCGCGCAGTGGAAGGGGGCGGAGACGGGCAGCAGCATGGCGCGCTTCACCCCCGCGGCCTTGGCACCCTCGATGGCGCGCTCCACCGCGGCCTTGGCGCCGCTCACCACCACCTGCCCGCCGCCATTGTCGTTGGCGACCTGCACCACCTCGCCCTGGGCCGCCGCCTCGCAGATGGCGCGCGCCTGCTCGGCCTCCGCGCCCAGCAGCGCGGCCATGGCGCCTTCGCCGGGCGGGACGGCAGCCTGCATCGCCTCGCCGCGCAGGCGCAGCAGGCGCGCGGCGGTCGGCAGGTCGAAGGTGCCGGCCGCGGTCAGCGCGCTGTATTCGCCCAGGGAATGCCCGGCCACCAGCGACACCTGGCGCCCCAGCTCGAACCCGCCCTCCTTCGCCAGCACGCGGATCACGGCGACGCTCACCGCCATCAGCGCCGGCTGGGCGTTGGCGGTCAGCGTCAGCTCCTCCGCCGGCCCCTCGAACATCAGGCGGGACAGCTTCTGCCTCAGCGCGTCGTCCACCTCCTGGAACGTCTCGCGCGCGACGGGGAATGCGTCGGCGAGGTCCCGGCCCATGCCGGGCGCCTGGGAGCCCTGGCCGGGGAACACGAAGGCGAGCGACATGGGCGATGTCCGTTGTGTGATGGCGTTTCGCGGCCTATCGCCCCCCCTCCCCCTGGCGTCAACCGGTTCCGCCCGCCATACCGGCCGGGCCATGACGATCACCGCCGAAGACCTCATCCGCCGCGGCGCCGAGCGCCACCGCTCCGGCGACCTGGACGGCGCCGAGAGCCATTACCGCCGCGCGCTGAGGATCACCCCGCACCACCCGGACGCGCTGAACCTGCTGGGCGTCGCCGCCCGCCAGCGCGGCGAGCTGGACACGGCGCTGGACTTGGCC
>JALHNW010000050.1 GCA_022843345.1 Rubritepida sp.
ACCCACCCCACCAGCCGGTGCCAGCCACCCAGGCTGTTGCGCAGCTTCGGCCAGCCCAGCAGCAGCCCCAGCGGCGCCAGCAGGACGCAGGCCGCCGTGCTGGCCGTCACCAGCCAGCCGAGGTCGAGCAGAAGCGTCTCGTGCATGCGGCGCGAGGAAAGGAACAGGCCGGGCAGCCATCCCGCCTCGCGCGGCTGCGCGGTGGCCAGGTCGAAGCTGCGGGGCGGCATCCCGCGGCCGCCGAGCACGGCCGTGCCCTCCCAGCCGCGGATGAACAGGCCGGCGCCGGGGGCCGGGCCGGCGGCGTCCAGCACCGCCTCCAGCCGCTCCAGCGTCACCGTGCCGGGCGGGGTGCGCGCCTTCAGCGCCGGCTCGGCGGCCAGGATGAGGCCGGTGACGGTCACCACCAGGATGGGCAGGGCGAAGAGCAGCGCCACCCAGCGGTGCAGGCGCAGCATGAGGCGTTTCACGGGATCGCGGTCTCCGGACGGGATGCGCCGCGTGTAGGACGGCGGCGCGCAACGGTGGGTATCCCTGTGCAACAGAATGTAAGTGCGACGCAATCGCACTTGCGCCGTGTGATCCGCGATATATCTTGAGTGCATGAACCATGACGACATGCGGGGCCATCCCCGCCATCACGGCCGGCGCTTCGCCCATGGCGGGCACGGCACCGACCTCAACCCCTTCCGCCGCCACGGCCGCGGCGGCCCCGGCCGCGTCTTCGGCGGCGGCGACCTGCGGCTGGTGCTGCTGCACCTGCTGGCCGAGAAGCCCAGCCACGGCTACGAGCTGATCAAGGCGCTGGAGGAGCGCGCCGGCGGCGCCTATTCCCCCAGCCCCGGCGTGATCTACCCCACGCTCACCCTGCTGGAGGAGCTGGGCCACGCCGCCGCCGCCCCGGCCGAGGGCGGCCGCAAGCTCCACGCCGCCACCGAGGAGGGCCGCGCCTTCCTGGCCGCCAACCGCGAGGCCGCCGACGCCCTGCTCGCCAGGCTGGACAGCCGCGCGCAGGCCGCGCCCCCCGCCCCGGTGGTCCGCGCCATGGAGAACCTGAAGCTGGCCCTGCGCCTGCGCCTGTCGCGCGGCACGCTGGACGAGGCCGGCGCCCAGGCCGTCGCCGCGGCGCTGGACGCCGCCGCCATCGCGGTGGAGCGCAGCTGATGGCCGCCTTCCAGTCCGAGGCGCGGGTGGCGATGGAGACGCCCGCCCGCTACCTCGCCCAGCTCTGCAAGCACTTCCAGCACAAGCTGGCCGTCAGCCTGGCCGCAACCACCGGCGAGATCGCCTTCGAGGGCGGCGCCTGCCGGCTGGAGGCGACGCATGACGCGCTGGTGATGCGCCGGGACGCGGTGGATGCGGAACGCGGCGCCTTGCTGGAGGAGGTGCTCGCCCGCCACCTGCTGCGCTTCGCCTTCCGCACGCCGCCCGGGATCCGCTGGATCAGATCCTGAGGCGCGCGGGGATCGGCAGGCCGAGGCGATCGGGCACCGGCCATTCCTCGCGCACGGTCCGCAGGCGCCGGAAGCCCGCGGCATCGTAGTTGGGCAGGGCGCGCGGGTGGTCGGCGGTGCAGGTGTTCACCGTCAGCGCCGCGCAGCCTTCGTTCCAGGCGGCGCCGATGGCGTGGCGCAGCAGCGCCATGCCAAGCCCCTGGCCGATGGCGCCGGGCAGCAGCCCGAAATAGGCCAGGTTGATGGTGGGCCAGTGCCGGCGGTCCAGCTCGTAGAAGCCGAGGTCGGCGCCCGCCGCGTCGCGCGCCACGTGCACGCTGATCCGCGGGTCGCCCAGCACCTCGTCCAGCTGCGCGTCGGAGAGCGTGCGCCGCAGCCACCAGACGTAGTCCTGCCCCACCGCGTCGTAGAGGCGGCGGTATTCCGCCACGCTCGCCCGCGGCAGCAGCCGGTGGACGGACACGCCCGCCGGCAGCGCGGGCCGCGCCCCGCCGGGGCGGCGGTCCATCCGCAGGAAGGTCACCTCCACCGCGATGCGGGTGACGGGTTCCGCCAGGAACACGTCAATGCTCCAGGAAGGACCGCAGCTTGCGCGAGCGCGACGGGTGCTTGAGCTTGCGCAGCGCCTTGGCCTCGATCTGGCGGATGCGCTCGCGCGTCACGTTGAACTGCTGGCCCACCTCCTCCAGCGTGTGGTCGGTGTTCATGCCGATGCCGAAGCGCATGCGCAGCACCCGCTCCTCGCGCGGCGTCAGGCTGCCCAGCACCCGCGTCGTCGCCTCGCGCAGGTTGGCCTGGATGGCGGCGTCCAGCGGGATGACGGCGTTCTTGTCCTCGATGAAGTCGCCCAGGTGGCTGTCCTCCTCGTCGCCGATCGGCGTCTCGAGGGAGATCGGCTCCTTGGCGATCTTCAGCACCTTGCGCACCTTCTCCAGCGGCATGCCCAGCTTCTCGGCCAGCTCCTCCGGCTGCGGCTCGCGCCCGATCTCGTGCAGCATCTGGCGCGAGGTGCGCACCAGCTTGTTGATCGTCTCGATCATGTGGACCGGGATGCGGATGGTCCGCGCCTGGTCGGCGATGGAGCGGGTGATGGCTTGGCGGATCCACCACGTCGCGTAGGTGCTGAACTTGTAGCCGCGGCGGTACTCGAACTTGTCCACCGCCTTCATCAGGCCGATGTTGCCTTCCTGGATCAGGTCCAGGAACTGCAGGCCGCGGTTGGTGTACTTCTTGGCGATGGAGATGACGAGGCGCAGGTTCGCCTCGATCATCTCCTTCTTCGCGCGGTTCATGTCGCGCTCGCCCTCGGCCACCGTGCGGTAGACGCGGCGGAACTCGCCCACCGGCAGGCCCGAGGCGTTGGCGACCTGCGCGATCTCGACGCGGATCTCCTCCAGCGTGTCGCGGTGCTTGGCGGCGAAGGCCTGCCAGTACTTGTTCTTGATCTTGGAGACCCGGTCCATGAAGGTCGGGTCCAGCTCGGCGCCGATCCACAGCGGCAGGAAGTCCTCGCGCTTCACCTTCAGGCCCATCGCCAGGCGCAGCACCTGGCCGTCCAGCGCCGTCAGCTTCTTGTTCAAGCCCTTGAGCTGCTCGACCAGCTCCTCGATCCGGTTGTTGTGCAGGTGCACCTTCTGCACCAGCGCCACCAGCTCCAGCCGCTGCTTCTCGTAGGTCTTCTCCGACCGCCCGGCCAGCTCCCCGCCCGAGGTGTAGGCGTCCATCCGCTTGAGCGACAGCTTCTGCAGCTTGCCGTAGCCCTCGCGGATCGCGTCGAAGGCGGCCAGCGCCTCCGGCTTCAGCTTCTCCTCCAGCGCGGACAGCGACAGGCCGACATTCTCGCCTTCCTCGCCTTCCTCGAACTCCTCCGGCTCGGCCGGCGCGCCGTCGGGGTTGTCGGCGTTGTTGGTCGCCTCCAGGTCGATCACGTCGCGCAGCAGCATGCGCGGCGGGTCGGCCTTCAGCGCGTCGTGCCAGGCGAGGATGGCCTTGAAGGTCAGCGGGCTCTCGCACAGCCCGCCGATCATGGTGTCGCGGCCGGCCTCGATGCGCTTGGCGATGGCGATCTCGCCCTCGCGCGAAAGCAGCTCCACGCTGCCCATCTCGCGCAGGTACATCCGCACGGGGTCGTCGGTGCGGCCCAGCGTCTCCTCGTCGACGTTGCCGCCGGACTCCTCCTCGCCTTCCTTCTCCTCCTCGCCTTCCTTCTTCTCGGGCTTGGCGTCGCTGTCCTCGGATTCCTCGCTCTCGACGACGTTGATCCCCGCCTCGCTCAGCGCGGCCAGGGTGTCCTCCATGAATTCGGGCGAGACCTGGCCTTCGGGCAGCGCCATGTTCACCTCCTCGAAGGTGACGTAGCCGCGCTCCTTGCCGCGGGCGATCAGCTTCTTGACCGCCGCCGAGGTGATGTCGAGCAGCACCCCCTCCACCGCCTCTTCGCGGGATTCGGCCGTCTCGGTGCCATTCGCCGTCTTCGTCGCCATGCGCTGCCGCTCCAATTCTTCACCGCCGGGGCCGGAAAAAGGCCCCCATATATATAGGGGGCGGACTAGCCCCCCTCCTCGTCCTCGCCCGACTCGCCCCGCCGCAGCGCATCCAGCGCGACCGCCAGGCGGATGACGCGGGTCTGCGCGCCCTCATCCGCGGTTTCCGTCAGCGCGGCGGCGGCGGCCTGGAGGTCCTCCACCAGCTCGCCCTCGCCCCTGAGGAACCCGAAGATCTGCCAGAACGCCTCCAGCGCCTCCGCCGGCGTCGCGCCGGGGCGGGCCCCTGGGGGAAGCTCCGGCTTCCGCACGAAATCCACGCTGATCCCGGATTCGGCGAGGTGGGCGATCAAACCCTCCGAGTCAAGCCGCGGCGCCGCGGGCAGCCACGCCAGGATCGCATCCCTCGCCGCACGCAGCGGGCCTTCAGGGAAGTCCAGCAGGGCAAGCGGCTCCTCCACCTCCGGCAACAGATGGGGATGGCGGGCGCAGATCGCCAGCAGGATGCCCGCGCGCGCCTGCCGCGCCGTGGCCCCATCCGGCACGGGACGCGCGTGGCGCGGCGTGATGCGCCGGTCCGGGCGCTTGGAGGCGGCGAAGAAACGGTCCAGCAGCGCGCGGCGGTATTCTGCGGCCAACGACTTGTCCGGGATGGCGCCGGCCGCCGCCACCAGCCGGTTGCGCAGCAGGGCGCGGCCCTCGGGCGAGGCCGGGATCGGCCCGTTGGCGACGAGGCCGAACAGCGCCTCGCCCATCGGCTGCGCCGCGTCCAGCACCGCCTGCATGGCGCGCGAACCGCCGCGGCGGACCAGCGTGTCCGGGTCCTCGCCCGCCGGCAGGGTGGCGAAGCGCAGCGAGGCCGCGGGCGTCAGCAGCGGCAGGGCGGTTTCCGCGGCCTTCGCCGCCGCGCGCCGGCCGGCCGCGTCGCCGTCGAAGCACAGCACCGGCTCGGCCGAGACGCGCCACAGCTCGGCCATCTGCTCGGCCGTCAGCGCGGTGCCGAGCGGCGCCACCGCGCCCGCGAAGCCGCCCTGGTGCAGCGCGATGACGTCCATGTAGCCCTCGACCACCAGCAGGGGCGCGCCGCGGAACACCGCCTCGCGCGCCAAATCCAGGCCGTAGAGGTTGCGACGCTTGGAGAAGACCGGTGTCTCCGGCCCGTTGACGTATTTGGGCTGCCCGTCGCCCAGGATGCGCCCGCCGAAGGAGACCAGGCGCCCCCGCCGGTCGCGGATGGGGAACATCACGCGGTTGAAGAACAGGTCCGTCAGCCGGCCCTCGCGGTCCTGCATCAGGCCCGATTCGACCATCTGCCGCGCCTCGATGCCCTCCTCGCGCAGCTCGGCCAGCAGGGCGCCGCGGCCTGCCCCGCTCCAGCCCAGGCCGAAGCGCGCGATCGTCTCGTCCGACAGGCCGCGGCCCTTGAGGTAGGCCAGCGCGGCCGCGCCCTCCGCCGCGTGCAGGCGGCGGGCGAAGCTGGCCTGCGCCGCCTCCAGCACGCCGTGCAGGTCCTTCGCGCGCTGCTCGCGCGCGCGGGCCTGGGGGGTGGGCTTGGGCACCTCCAGCCCGGCCTCGGCGGCCAGGCGCTCCACCGCCTCCATGAAGGAGGCACCCTCGGCGCGCATGACGTAGGCGAAGGCGTCGCCATGGGCGCCGCAGCCGAAGCAGTGGAAATGCTCGTCATAGACGTGGAACGAGGGCGACTTCTCGTTGTGGAAGGGGCAGCAGCCCTTCCATTGCCGCCCCGCCTTGGTCAGCCGCGTGCGCCGGCCGATCAGGCCCGGCAGGGGCGTGCGCAGGCGCAGCTCGTCGAGGAAGGTGGGGGGCAGGGCCATGCGGAAGCGCCACAGGCTAGAGCATCGCGCCGCATCCGGGTATGGGGGCGCGATGAAGCCCAACGAAATCCAGGCCGTGCAGGCCCATCTGCGCAAGCTGCTCGGCAGCCAGCGCATCAACATCCGCGCCGCGCAGACGCGCAACGGCCCGGTGGAGCTGCTGGCGGATGGCGAGACCATCGGCACGGTGGACCGCGACGAGGACGAGGGCGAGGTCGCCTACCACGTCACCATCACCGTGCTGAGCGAAGACCTGTGACGTGGCGGGCATGCGCCCGCCGCGTCTCAGGTCTTCGCCGCTTCATCGTGCCCTCATCGCCGCGGCTTGAGGCCGCGGCTACGCCGGGCGCCCGCTCCGCGGGCTTGGCTTCGGCACCCTGAAGGGTGCCGGCGCGCGCCGTGCGCGCGCATCCCGCATTGGCGGTCTTGTCCTGGCGGGGTGCGCTGGCCGGCCGGCGCTCGGCTTCGCCGTTGCGCCTCTTGGGCGGCGGGGCGCTGCTCCTGGCCGGGCGCGTGCGCTGGCCGGCCCATGGCAAAGCCACGGGCCTGTGCCGCAGGCGCACCCCGCTCCCTCCGGTCGCGGCGGGGCTTCGCCCTGGCGTGGAGAAGGCCACACAGGATCGCCCCAGCCCGGCACGCGCGAAGCCGCGTGGCCGCCCCCAAGGCGAATCCCGCCCTACGGCACCGACGCACCTTCCACCCGGGGCCCCCGCGCCGCTTTTTCCGCGACGCGCAGCGACGCGGGAAAAGTGGCGTGGGGACTACCGCACGCCGGCGGATTGCGAGCGCAGCTCCCGCGCGCGGGCCAGCACGCGGTCCTCCATCTCGCTGTTCGTGGCGGCCGAGGTCGGGGCGTCCACCCAGCCGCCGCGCTGGTTCACCTGGCGGAACACCTGGACCCGCACGCCGTCCGAGCGGAGCTGCCGGCTGGTGACGTAGGCGGTGGCCTTGAAGCGCTCGCCCTCGCTGGCGGGGGGCGAGTACCAGTCGGTGATGATGACGCCGCCGAACGGGTCGGCGCTGGCCAGCGGCATGAAGGACAGGGTGTCCAGCGTCGCGCGCCACAGGAAGGCGTTCACCGTCATCCCCGCGCCGCCGCCGGCCGCCGCGGCCGCCGCTGCGCCCTGCGCCTCGCGCGAGCGGTCCACGCCGAAGACGACGATGCCGTCCCCCGCGCCGCCCAGGCGGCCCTGGACGCGGGCGCGCTGGCTGTCGCTGCCGTATTCGTCGTTGCCGACCATGCGGCCGCCGCCGCAGGCGGACAGGAGGGGAAGGGCAAGGAGGGCGGCGAAGGTGATTCGCAAGGGGTGCGTCATGGCGGGCGATGTCTAGGACGGCGCCCGGAAAAAGAGAAGGGGCGGCAGGTTGCCCCGCCGCCCCTCCCCATGTGGTCCGGTTGCCCGGCCCAGCTCAGAAGGCCAGGCGCGTGCCCAGGATGAACACCGACGCCGTGGCGCGGGACTGGACGCCCGTGCGGAACACGTCGAGGTCCACGCCCTGCTCGCGGCGGCTGAAGTAGGTGTACTCCGCCAGCAGGTCCATGCCCGGGGCGAGGCGGTAGTTGGCGCCGACGCCCAGGCCCCAGCGACGCTCGCCCGCACGACCGGTCGCGGCCACGCCCTGCGTGAAGCCACCGGCGGCGTTCTCGGTGAAGGTCGTGCGCTGCGCGCCCTCGAACAGGCCCGAGAACATGTTGGCGCCCACGGTGAACGGACCGGCCGAGTACTGGCCGCCCACGGTCAGCTGGCTGGACTGGCGCCCGCCGCGCAGGTTGTTGCCGTAGAACCAGTTGAAGTCACCCCACATGTAGGCGGCGCCCACCGTGAAGCCCATGTAGCTCGCCTGCGCGCCGACCTGCATGATGTTCAGGTTGTTGAACACGCGGGCCTGCTGGCCGGTGACCGAGTTCAGGTCGCGAGCCGCGCCCGAGCCGATGTAGCCGGCGGTGGCGGCGAGGCCCACGCCCGCCACGTTCCCGCGCCAACGGGCGGCGAGCTGGTACTCGTTCTTGCGGACGGAGAAGTCGGGGATGGCCGACGGGATGCCGATGTTGCGCGCGCCGACGAAGGCGTAGGCACGGTCGCAGAAGCCGGTCGGGCCGTTGTTCGGGCAGCCCGTGTCCTCGCCGCCATTGTAGTTCGGGGCGAAGGAGGCGCCGAAGTCGAAGCCGAAGAACTGCGGCGTCATGTAGATGATCTTGGAGCTGTCGCCCAGGCCGCCCGGGGCGGTCAGGGTGCGCGCGCCGCCGGAGCGGACCACGAAGCTCTCCCACTCGCCGAAGATGCCGCCCGTGCCGAAGCCGGTCACCCAGCCCGAGTTCATGAGGCCGCCCATCGGGCCGTCCTCGTCGCCGAAGCGGATCTGGCCGAAGCGCGGGTGCGCGACGAAGGCGTAGGCCTCGTCGAGGCCGGCAGTCGTCTTCGGCGCGGAGGCGCGCTCCTGCAGGGTCTGGCGACCCTCGAGGTTGTTGAAGTTGACCTCGATCACGGCGCCGTAGGTGATGCCGTTGGCGAGCTTGCCGTTCACGAAGACATGCACCTCGGTGTCGGTCGAGATGTCATGCTTGCCCAGGCGGGCGTTCGCGCCCACGTTGGCCGGCGCCAGGAACCCGGCGACGCCGCCCGAGGCGATCGGCGCGCCGTTCAGGCCCGGCGAACCCTGCTGGCCCGTCTGCTGCGTGTAACCGTAATAGGCCCGGAAGAAGCCACCGATGCGGACGGTCGGCGCCTCCTGGGCGGAGGCCTGCGGCGCCATGACGGCGGCGCCGACGACCGCCGAGACGACCGCCGTCGTGCCCAGCAAAATCTTGCGCATGTTAAACTCTCCTCACGCGCCGGGCACACCCCGGCTTGTTCCCCTGACCCCTCCCGCCCCGAAAGGCAGGATGGCGACCCCCTTGATGCCCTGCGCCCCGTCACGCGACGGATTGCACGCGGGCAAGCTGGCCATCACCTGGGTCCACGCCGACTATGCGTTGAGCCAACGCAGCCCGGCAACGCCCTTGGCCCCCCTTGCGCGGTTTCCGTCACACACTGTTACCCAGGAACCACAGGTCACCCCCAGGCCCCGATCGCCGCCCAGCCCCAGGCCAGCCGTCGCATCCCGCGCGCCCGCCGGGCGGTCATGCCGCCCAGCGCCACCGCCGGGCAGGGCAGCGCGCGCGCCAGC
>JALHNW010000051.1 GCA_022843345.1 Rubritepida sp.
GAGGCGCTTGCCCTGCCGGAGGTGCGCGGGCGCATCCTGGAGGGCGGCAGCCTGCCGGTGGGCGGCACGCCGGAGGAACTGGGCCGCTTCCTCAACAGCGAGATCGAGAGCTGGGGCGAGGTGGTGCGCGTCACCGGCGTCCGCCTGGACTGACGCGCGGCCGGGGGCCGCAGCAGCATCCCGGCGCCGGGCACGCAGGCCTGGCCGGGGGGCGGCCCGATGGGTGGCAGGCGCGCCAGGCGGAGGTGCCGGGGCAGGGTCCCGGCCTGCTTGACCATCCTGGCCGGCCCGGGAAGCTCGGTGCCGGCATGGAACCCACGACGCCGACCCTTGCTTCCGGCCCACTTCTGTAGTAACGCTACATCATCCGCGGCACAGATCGCGGCGCGAGGAAACGATGCAGCACCGCCTGGCCGCCGCCATGCCAGACCTGTCCCCGGCCGAACGCAAGGTTGCCGCCACGATCGCGGCCAACCCGGCGGCGGCGGCCCGCGCGACGACGTCGCAGCTCGCCCGCGCCGCGGGGGTGAGCGAGCCCACCATCGTGCGGTTCTGCCGTTCCCTGGGCTTCGGCGGCCTGGGCGACCTCCGCCTCGCCCTCGTGCAGCAGGACAACCTGCCGGCACGGATGCACCGCCGCATCGCGCCGGGCACGCCCGTCTCGGAAGCGGCGGGAGCCGTGCTGGACACCGCCATCGCCGCCCTGGAATCCGCCCGCCGGCACCTCGACGCCGAGCCGATCGAGCGCGCGGCGCTCGCCCTGGTGCGCGCCGCGCGGGTGGAGCTGTGGGGCTTCGGCGCCTCCGCCGCCGTCGCCGCGGACATGGAGCACAAGCTGTTCCGCGTCTGCCGCGGCGTCACCGCCCGCGCCGACCCCCACATGCAGGCCATGGCGGCCGCCACGCTGGACGGCGATTCCGCGGCCATCTGCATCAGCCACACCGGCCGCACGCGCGAGATCGTGGACGCCGCCCGCCTCGCCAGATGTAGTGGTGCTACAGTCATCGCCATTACCGCGCCCGGGAGCCCGCTGGCCGCCGAGGCCACCATCCTGCTCGGCGCGCAGGTCGAGGAGGACACCTCCCTGCACGTCCCGATGGTGTCGCGCCTCGTGCACCTGGCGCTCGGCGACGCGCTGGCCGTGGCGGTGGCGCTGCTCTCCCCCCCGGCGGCGGAGGAGCGGCTGGCCCGCATGAAGGCCGCCCTGAAGCCGCGGCGGCTGGACTGATGGAGCGCTGGTTCCTCTTCCTCAACCGCCTCGCCTGCGCGCTGCTGCTGGCGGCATCCTGCACGCTGGTCTTCGTGAACGTGGTCGGCCGCTACGCCTTCGGCACCTCCTTCGCCTGGGCGGAGGAGGTGAGCCGCTACATGATGATCTGGCTCGCCTTCCTCGCCGCCGGCCTCGCCCTGCGCGAGGGGGCGCACATCGCCGTCGAGACGCTGCCCGACGCCCTGCCCGAGCGCCTGGCCATCGCGGTGCGCGCCACCGCGCTGCTGCTGGTGGCGGGCTTCGTCGCCCTCCTCGGCTGGCTCGGCTGGCACTACGCGCAGTTCGCCATGATGCAGCGCACGCCGGTGCTGCGCCTGCCGGTGGGCCAGGTCTACCTCGCCATCCCCGTCGGCATGGCGCTGATGCTGGCCCACCTGGCGCTGGTCGCCCGCGCCTACGTCTTCCGCCCCAGGGACGACGCCGCCCGGCTGCGCGCGGCCGAGCTGGGTTCGGCGCTGTGAGCGTGCTCGTCTTGGTATTCCTCGCCACCATGGCGCTGGGCGTGCCCATCGCGCTGACCATGGGCATGGCCGGCGCCACCGTCATCTGGGCCGAGGACCTGGCCGACCTCATGCTGGTGCCCCAGCAGGCCTTCGCCGGGCTGGACAGCTTCCCCCTGCTCGCCATCCCCTTCTTCATCCTGGCGGCCGAGCTGATGACGGGCGGGCGGCTGACCGACGTGCTGCTGCGCTTCGCCGCCGCCTGCGTCGGCCGCGCCCGCGGCGGGCTGGGGCACACCAACATCCTCACGCTCACCATGTTCAGCGGCATCAGCGGCTCGGCGCTGGCCGACGCCGCCGGGCCGGGCGCGGTGATCCAGCGCATGATGAAGGATGCGGGCTATGCCGGCCCCTACGGCGCTGCGCTGACGGCGGCCACGGCCATCGTCGGCCCCATCATCCCGCCCTCCATCATCATGGTGGTCTACGCGCTGACGGACAACAGCGTGACGATCAACGGCCTGTTCCTCGCCGGCATCGTGCCCGGCCTGCTCATCGCGCTGGCCCTGCTCGCCGTGAACCACGTCATCAGCGTGCGGCGCGGCTACGCCGGGACCGAGGCGCGGCCGGGCGCGCGCGAATTCCTGCTGCTGACGCTCCAGGCGCTGCCGGCGCTGCTGCTGCCCGTGCTGATCATCGGCGGCATCCACGGCGGCGCCTTCACGCCGACGGAGGCCAGCGCGGTGGCCGTCTTCTACGCCCTGCTGGCGGGGATGTTCATCTACCGCACGCTCCGGCCGCGGCACATCCCGGCCATCCTGGTGCGCACGGCGGTGATGACGGCCTCCGTCCTGCTCATCATCGCGATGAGCAACATCTTCGGCTACGTCCTCACCGTGCTCCAGGTTCCCCAATCGGTGGGGGAATGGATCGGCTCGCTGGGCCTGTCCGTCATCCTGTTCCTGCTGGTGGTGAACGTCTTCCTGCTGCTGTTCGGCATCTTCATCGAGCCGCTGCCGGGCGTGATGATCCTCGTGCCCATCCTCGCCCCGCTGGCGGGCGCCATGGGCGTGGACCCGCTGCACTTCGCCATCATCCTCATCGTGAACCTCACCCTGGGCATGATCACGCCTCCCGTCGGGGGCCTGCTCTTCGTCACCCAGGTCGTCTCGCGCGAGCGCATGGGAGCGATCGTGCGCGAGCTCTGGCCCTTCCTCGGCGCGCAGGTGGCGGTGCTGCTGCTGCTCACCTTCGTGCCCGCCCTGTCCACCTGGCTGCCCAACCTCATGGGCTACAGCAAGTAACCAAAAGGGAGCTTCCACGATGAACCGCCGAGACCTCCTCCTGGCCGCCGCCGCCGCAACCCTGGCCGCGCCCGCCATCGCCACGGCCCAGGCCGCGCGCACCATCCGCTACACCCACTTCCAGCCCGGAAGGCTGGACCAGCCCAAGCACGCCGCCGCGCTCGCCTTCAAGAGCACGGTGGAGGGGCTGACCAACAACCGCCTGCGCGTGGAGATCTTTCCCGCCGGCCAGCTCGGCCCCGCGCCGCAGGTGATGGAGCAGCTGCGCCTCGGCAGCCTGGAGATGGCGGTGGTGCACGACGGCGGCATCGCCGGCACCTACGCCCCCTACCAGGTCTTCTCCATGCCCTTCCTGTGGGAGAACCAGGCCATCGCCTGGAAGGTGCTGGACGGCCCCTTCGGCGCCGACATGGCGGCCGACATGCAGCGCCGCGCCAGCATCCGCCTGCTGGGCCACGCCGACAACGGCGTGCGCCACATCACCAACAGCAAGCGCCCGATCGTGACGCCGGACGACATGCGCGGCCTGAAGATCCGCGTGCAGCCCTCCCCCGTCTTCGTGCGCCTGATCGAGAGCCTGGGCGCATCGGCCTCGGCCATCGACTGGGGCGAGCTGCCGGCCGCACTCGCCCAGGGCACGGTGGACGGGCAGGAGAACGGCGTGACCAACATCCTCGCCGGCTCCCTGTTCCAGCACCAGCGCCACATCACGCTCAACGGCCACGTCTATTCGCTGCACGCCTACCTGATGAGCGAGCGCTTCTTCGGCCGCCTGGGCAACGAGGAGCGCGCCGCCGTGCTCCAGGCCACCGAGATCGCCAAGGTGATCCACCGCGGCATGACCACGGCGCAGGACGCGAACGCCGAGCCGATCCTGCGCGAGCGCGGCATGGTGGTGCAGCGCCTGAGCGCGCCGCAGGTGGACGCCTTCCGCCGCATCGCCCAGCCCGCCGTGCGGCAGTGGCTGGAGGCCGAGCCCGGCATCGGCCGCGAATGGGTGGAGAAGCTGCTGGCCGCGACGAGGACCGCGCAAGGGTGATCTGCGCGATCCTCGACGACGGCTACGGCAGCTACGAGGCCGAGCGGGCGATCCTGTCCCCGCTCGGCGTCGCGGTGGCGCTGCGCCCCTGCCGCGGCGGCGCGGCGCGGGTGGCGTGCGACGAAGCAGCCATGAAACGGGTGAACCCGTGATCGAGGCGCTGCGCCGCGCGCGCGTCATCCCCGTCATCCGCACCGCCACCGCCGCGCAGTCGCGCCTGGCCGTGGAATGGCTCAGGGCCGAGGGCTTCTCGACCTTCGAGCTGACGATGACGACGCCCGATGCGCTGCCATTGCTGGCGGAACTCGCCCGCGACGCGGCGCTCACCTTCGGCATGGGCACCGTGCCGGACGTGGCCACGGCCGGGGCCGCCATCGCCGCTGGGGCGCGCTTCCTGGTGACGCCGTGGGTGGCGCCGGAGATCGCCGCCGCCTGCCGCGCCCGCGGCGTCCTGTGCATGCTGGGCGCCATGACGCCCACCGAGGTGCGCGCCGCCCAGGCGGCGGGCGCGGACGTGGTGAAGCTGTTCCCGGCCAGCACCGCCGGCGGCCCCGCCCACCTCAAGGCCCTGCGCGCCGTCTTCCCCGGCGTGGCCTTCTGCCCGACCGGCGGGGTGGAGCCGCGCAACGCCGCCGACTACCTGCGCGCCGGCGCCGCCTTCGTCGGCATCGGCGGCACGCTGGCCGACCCGCGCGCGCTGGCTACCAACGACCGCGCCACCATCCAGGCCGCCGCCCGCGAGGCGCTGGCCATCACCGCCTGAGGACACCATGGACCCACGCATCATCGAAGGCTTCCGCACCGCCGCCATCGCCTCCATCGCCGACGCGCTGGACAAGGCCACGGGCAGGCGCGGGTACATGGCGCACGAGATCAAGAACCGCATCAACGACAAGCGCATGGTCGGCCCCGCCGCCACCGTGCTGCACGCGCCCACCCGCGAGTTCCTGCCGCCCACCATGGCGCTGGACCTGATCGACGAATCCGCGCCCGGCAGCGTGATCTGCATCGGCATGCACGGCGACGTGGACGTGGCGGTGTGGGGCGGGCTGATGACGGCCGGCGCCTTCGCCAACGGCCATGCGGGTGCGGTGCTGGACGCCGGCGTGCGCGACATCCCCGAGATCCGCCGCGACTACGACCTGCCGGTCTTCGCGCGCACCGTCTCGCCCGGCACCACGCTGGGCCGCACGCAGACCATCGCCGCCCAGGTGCCCGTCATGGTCGGCGGCCTGCTGGTGCATCCGGGGGACCTCGTCGTGGGCGACATCGACGGCGTCTGCGTCATCCCGCCCGACGCCGCGGAGGAGGTGCTGAAGCTCGCCCAGGAGATCGACGCGCGCGAGGCCGAGCAGGCGAAGCTGATCGTGGAGGCGAAGTCGCTGCGCCAGGGCCTGGCGAAGTACGGCCGGATCTGATGTCCGCGTCCGATCGCGAAGGGCGCAGCCCGCAGCGTGAATCGGCCGCGCAGCAAGCCATGCTGCTGTTCATGGGCGAGCCGATGCTGGAGTTCAACCAGCTTCCGCCCGACGCCGCGGGGCGCGTGCTCTACCTGGAAGGCCATGGCGGCGACACGTCGAACGCCGCCATCGCCGCGGCCCGCCAGGGCGCCCGCGCGGGCTACGTCACCGCGCTGGGCGACGACGCCGCCGGCGCCTCCTTCCGCGCGCTCTGGGCGCGGGAGGGGGTGGACGCGCGCCACGTCCGCACCGACGCCTCGGCCTTCACGGGCATCTACTTCGTCACGCATGACGAGGCCGGGCACCACTTCACCTTCTACCGCACCGGCAGCGCGGCGGCGCGCATGCGGCCGGAGGACCTGCCCGATGACCTGTGCCACGGCGCGTCCTGGCTGCACGTCTCGGGCATCTCCATGGCCATCAGCGCCAGCGCGGCGGACGCGGTGTTCCGCGCCATCGCGCTGGCGCGCGCGGCAGGCTGCAAGGTGTCCTTCGACACCAACCTGCGCCTGCGCCTCTGGCCGGCCGCCCGGGCTGCCGCCACCATGCACGCCGCCATCGGCATGAGCGACCTGGCCCTGCCCTCGCTGGAGGACGCCACGGCGCTCACCGGCCTGCGCGAACCCGGGGCGATCCTCGATTTCTACCTGGGGCTGGCACCCATGGTGGTGCTGAAGCTGGGCGCGGCGGGCGCCATCGCCGCCACCCGCGAGGCGCGCTGGCCGATACCGCCGGCGCGCGTCGAGGCGGTGGACGCCACCGGGGCGGGCGACTGCTTCGCGGGCGCGCTGCTCGCCCGGCTCAGCGCCGGCGACGCCCTGCGCGACGCCGCGCGCTACGCCAACCAGGCGGCGGCGCTTTCCACCATGGGCTACGGCGCGGTCGCGCCCATCCCGGCGCGCGCGGACGTCCTGGAGGCACTTTCGCGCTGAACGGGGGCGAGCGCGCCACCTGCGACTTCGCCCCGCCCGAGGAGCCTGCGCGGCCTTCGTGCCCAGCGCCCGCGGGAGGCACGGCCCCAGCCGGTGCGGACATGGCGGAACCTCCGCCATGCCCGGGATCATGGGCCTGGATCATGATCCGCAAACGCGGATCATGATCCAGCCTTTGCTGAGAGGACGATTCACCGCTTTGATGACTCCATCAAAGCGGATCGTGCTCTAGGCGGTCGCCGGCCGCACGCCCATGGCCACCGTGCGCTCGTCCATGCGCGCCTGGTAGGTGATGCCCCGCCGCGTGGCCCAGGTGTGGTTGAGCTGCACCAGGGGCATGATCGGCGCCTCGCGCGCCACCCAGCGCACCAGCTCCTGCAGCGCCTTCTCGCGCTCGCCGTCGTCGATGATGGACATCGCCTCCTCCGTCATCCGGTCCAGCTCCGGCGAGGAGAAGCGGCCGCCGTTGCTGGCGCCGGTGCGCTTCTGCGCGTTGAAGCTGTTCATAATGTTGACGAGCATGTAGCCCGCCTCCGCCGTCACGCTGCCCCAGGAGGTGAGGCGCATGGCGAATTCCTGCCGGTTGGAGCGCGCGGCGAAGGAGGCCCAGGGCAGCGCGTCCACCGTGGTCTGCACGCCGATGCGCGTCCAGAACTGCGCCACCGCCTGGGCGATGCGGCTGTCGTTCGGGAAGCGGTCGTTGGGGCTGTGCAGGGTAAGGCGGAAGCCCTGCGGGAAGCCGGCTTCGGCCAGCAGGCGGCGGCAGGCCTCCACGTCCACCGGCTGCGGGCGCACGTCGGGCGCGTGGGAATAGACGCCGGGCGGCAGCCACTGCGCGGTGGCGGTGGCCTGGCCCTCCATCACCCGCTCGGCGATCGCCTCGCGGCCGATGGACAGGCTGAGCGCGCGGCGCACGCGCACGTCGTCGAAGGGGTTGCGGTCCAGCGGATTGCCGGCGTTGTCGGAAACGAAGGGCAGGTTCGCGCGGCGCGAGAAGTCGGCCATCAGGTAGACGACGCGCAGCCCCACCGTCTCGCTCACGGACACGCGCGGCTCGCGCTTCAGGCGCGACAGGTCGCTGCTCGCCACCTGGTCCACCATGTCGAAGTCGCCGGCCAGCAGGGCGGCCGAGCGCGCGGCGTCGTTGGCGACGAAGCGGTAGGACACGCGCGCCCAGGGCTCGCGCGCGCCCCAGAACTCGTCGTTGCGGACCAGCTCGGTCCGGTCGCCCTGGCGGTGGCTGGCGAAGCGGTAGGCGCCGGTGCCGATGGCGGCGCGGCCGCTGTTGTAGTCCTCCGTCGTCGCGCCCTCGCCCACGTGCTTGGAGATGATGAAGATGGAGGCCAGCTCGGTCGGCAGGATCGGGTTGGGCGCGTGGGTGTGGAAGCGGATCAGGTGCGGGCCCAGGATCTCGCTGCGCGCGATGGAGCGCAGGAAGCCGCCGAAGCCGCCGGGCGAGTTGGGCACGTTGGGCGCGCGCGTCACCGTGAAGGCCACGTCCTCGGCCGTGAAGGGGCGCCCGTCATGCCACTTCACGCCCTCGCGCAGGGTGAATTCCCAGATGCGCGGCTCGACCACGCGCCAGGCGGTGGCGAGGCCGGGCTGGAGCTTCGCGTCGTGCGTGCGGTCCACCAGCGTGTTGAAGATGTGCAGCGCCAGCGAGGAATTGGGCGCGGCGTTGAAGAAGTGCGGGTCCAGCGAGGTGATGGAGCCGCCGGTGGCGATGGTGAGGTTCGGCCCGGCGGGCTGGGCCACGCCGATGGCGGGCGCGGCGAGCGCGGCGCCGGCGCCGAGGCCGAGCGCGCGGCGGGAAACGGGAATGGTCATGGGCGAACCCCCAGGCTTCATGGACGGATGAACGTCCTGTTAGCCGATCCAGCGCCGCGCCGGAACCGCCTTCATTGGCAGGATGCCTCGAAGACGGTGCCGTGCAGTACCAGCGTGAGCCCCTGGCGCGCCCTGACATGCTGCGCCGGGCAGACGTCGTGCCACACCATCCGCAGCCAGTACTGCGCCTCGATCCGCAGCGGCTGCCCCGTCTCGAAGCGGTGGCATATCGTCTGGCCGGCGGCGATCTGCGCCCAGTCCGGGAAGGTGGCGCCCGGCCCCAGCCGCTCGGAGACGAACTTGACCCGGCCGGCGTAGAGGCCCTGGCTGCGCACGCAGACCTCGGCGAAGGCCGTGGCCGGCAGGCTGCTGGCCGGCGCGGCGGCCGGCGCCAGCAGCAGCAGCGCCGCGAGGCAAGCGCCCCTCACGAGCAGTGCACGCCCGAGACCGCGTTGCCGTCCAGCCGGATGGTGACGCCCTGGGTGACGGTGAAGCTGCGCTGGCACGCCTGGGAGTAGCGGAAGGTGGCGTCCATGGATTCGACCAGCACCACGGCGGCGCGCCCGGGGGCGACGCCGGTGCAGCGCGTCTGCCCCAGCAGCACCGTGTCGGGCGTGTGGTGCACGGTCG
>JALHNW010000052.1:0-4511 GCA_022843345.1 Rubritepida sp.
GAGCAGCCGGCCCGGCAGCGCGCCGGTCGCCACGCCATCCGTGTAGGTCACCACGCCGCGCTTGACCGTGTGGCGGTAGCCGTGCGCCTTCTGCAACATGCGGCGGCCGCCCGCCGGCAGGTCGTGCACCATGCGCGGCGCATCCAGGCCGAGGCGCGAAGGCTCCAGGATGTTGATGTCGGCGAGCGTGCCGGGCGCCAGCACGCCGCGGTCCGAAAGGCCGATGGCGCGCGCAGTATCGCTGGTCTGCCGGCGGATCAGCTCCTCCAGCGCGAAGCCGTGCCTGGGCCAGTAATCAAGGACATAGGTGGGAAAGCTGCCGTCGGAGATGAAGCCGACATGCGCCCCGCCATCGCCCAGCCCGATGATGGCGTTGCGGTTGCGCAGGCATTCGGCGGAGGCCGCGAGGGTGTAGTCGGCGAAGTTGGTCAGCGGCGCGAAGATCCAGCCGCCATCGGTCAGCAGGTCGTAGGCGACGGCCTCGGACGGGCGGGATTCGCGCGCGGCCTGGGCCTCGATGCTGGCTTCGCGAGGGGGCGCGTAGTCCGGCGGGTCGCCGAAGGGGAACATGCGCGCCCAGGACAGGCGGGTGATGAGGGGGAAGTTGGAGCCGGCCACCCGGTCCTCGGACAGGATGCGCGCGCGCAATCCCGGCTCGCGCATCGCCGCGGCGCGTTCGGCGGGCGGCAGGTGGGCGATGGCCTTGTAGGAGGGGCAGCCGCTGAACGGGTTCTGCGACCCCTCCAGCCCCAGCAGGATGCCGATGGGGCGCGGCGGGAAGACCGGGCGGATCGCCTCGCCCGCCTCGGCCGCGACGTCGGACAGGGCGAGGAGTTCGCGCCACGCTTCCGTCCGGTCGTGCCGGGCGGTGAGGCTGAACAGCACCGGCCGCCCGCTGGCCTGATGGATGCGGCGGACCATGGCGAATTCCGTCGCCGGGTCGGGGGTGTTCCAGTCGGAGATCAGCTCCAGCAGCCCGCCGCCCATGGCCCGCACGATGGCGGTCAGCTCCGCCTCCTGCGCGCGCAACGTCGGCGTGGGATCGCCGGCCAGGGTCTTGTGGCTGATGGTGCGCGAGGTGCTGGCGCCGAAGGCCCCGGCGGCGATCGCCTCGCGCGCCAGGGTGGCCATGGCGGCGCAGTCGGCCTCCGTCGCGTCCTCCAGCGACAGGGCGCGGCCGCCCATCACGTGCACGCGCAGGGCGGCGTGGGGCAGCAGGGTGGCCACGTCCAGGTCGCGCGGACGGCGTTCCAGCGCGTCGAGGTATTCGGGGAAGGATTCCCAGGACCAGTCCAGCCCCTCGTGCAGCACGGGGCCGGGGATGTCCTCGACGCCCTCCATGAGGCGGATCAGCGTGTCGCGGTCCTCCGCGCGGCAGGGGGCGAAGCCGACGCCGCAATTGCCCATCAGCACAGTGGTGACGCCGTGCCAGGCGGAGGGGGCGAGGTGCGGGTCCCAGATCGCCTGGCCGTCGTAATGCGTGTGCAGGTCCACGAAGCCGGGGCAGACCACGGCGCCGGCCGCGTCCAGTTCGACGGCGCCGCGGCCCGGCACGTCGCCGACCACCGCGATCATGCCGCCATCCACCGCGACGTCGGCCCGGAAGCCGGGCGCGCCGGTGCCGTCCATGACGGTGCCGCCGCGGATGACGAGGTCGTGCCTCATGCCTGCGCCCCCCGCACCAGCCGGCCGGGCAGGGCGTCGGTCTCCTCGCCATGGCGCCGCGTGACGGCGCCGGAGACGATGGTGGCGTCGTAGCCATCGGCGCGCTGCACCAGCCGCTTGCCGCCGGCCGGCAGGTCGTACTGCATGGAGGGGCGGTGCAGCGACAATGCTGCCAGATCAATGACGTTCAGGTCGGCCTTCATGCCGGGCCTCAGCACGCCGCGGTCCCGCAGGCCGATGGCGTGGGCGTTGTCGGCGGACAGGCGCTTCACCGCGTGCTCGATCGCGATGCGGCCACGGGGGCGGTCGCGCGCCCAATGCGTCAGCAGGTGCGTGGGCGCCGAGGCGTCGCAGATGTAGCCGACATGGGCGCCGCCATCGCTCAGCCCCAGCAGGGTGTGCGGGTGGGTCACCATCTCGCGGATCGCGTCGAGGTTGCCGTCGGCGTAGTTCAGCAGGGGGCGGTTGAGGATGGCGCGGCCTTCCTCCTCCAGCATCCAGTCGTAGCAGAGGTCGGCGGGGTCGCGGCCTTCGCGCGCGGCGGTGGCGGCGACGCTGGCTTCCGGCGGCGGCTCGTAGTCGGGCGACAGCTTGTAGATGCGCGCCCAGGTGTTCAGCCGGGCGCGCAATGCGGGGTCCTGCGTCGGCTCGGCCAGGATGCGGGCGCGGCGGGCGGGGTCGCGCAGCGCCTGGACGCGCTCGACGATGGGGAGGTGCGCCACCTCGCGGAAGGCCTCGCGGGTGAGGAAGGGGTGCTGCGACAGCTCCCAGCCGAACATGAGCCCGACCGGGCGGCCCATCACCTGGCCGGTGACGCGCACGCCCGCCGCATTCGCCTCGGTCACGCGCTCCAGCAGCCAGCGCCAGAAATCGGGGCGGGATTCGCGCTGGAGCAGGGAGAAGGTCATCGGCCGGCCGGACAGGCGGGCGACGCGCATCAGCCGCTCCCATTCCTCCTCCGCCGGGTCGTCGAAGTCGGAGATGAGCTGCATCCAGCCGCCGCCCAGCGCGCGGCCGATCTCGGCCAGCTCGATCTCGGCCGCGCCCAGGGTTGGGGTGGGCTCGCCGGCCAGCGTGCGGTGGGCGATGGCCCGCGAGGTGGAGAAGCCCAGCGCGCCGGCGGCGATGCCCTCGCGCGCCAGGCGGGCCATCTCGGCGCGGTCCTCTGCGGTGGCGGGCTCGCGGTCGAAGCCGCGGCGGCCCATGACGTGGATGCGGAGCGCGGCGTGCGGCACCTGGGCGGCGATGTCCATGTCGTGCGGGCGCCGGTCCAGCGCGTCCAGGTATTCGGGGAAGGATTCCCAGTCCCAGCGCAGGCCCTCGGTCAGCACCACCTCGGGCAGGTCCTCCACGCCTTCCATCAGGGCCACCAGCATGTCGCGGCTGTCCGGCCGGCAGGGCGCGAAGCCGACGCCGCAATTGCCGAGCAGCGCGGTGGTGACGCCGTGGAAGGAGGAGGATTCCAGCCGCGAGGACCAGGAGGCCTGGGCGTCGTAATGGGTGTGGATGTCCACGAAACCCGGCGTCACCAGCCGGCCCTTCGCCTCGATCACCGGGGTGCCGCGCGGCACGGGGAGACTGCGCCCGATGGCGGCGATGCGCCCGCCCGCGATCGCCACGTCGGCCTCGAAGGGGGCCGTGCCGGTGCCGTCCACCACCAGGCCGCCCTGGATCAGGAGCGTGGGGTCCATGGGTTTCCTCCGCGTCGTTGCGCGGAGGATGGCGCAATCACGCGGCCTTCACCAGCACATGCCGCTTTCGCCCGGCGGAAAGCTTCACCGGCCCTTCCACCATCATCGCCGCGTCGGCCACCGCCGCGTCGTCCACCCGCACGCCGTTCTGCGCCACCAGCCGCCGCGCCTCGCCCTTGGAGGCGCAGAGGCCGGCGGCCACCAGCAGGTCCGCCAGGGCGGCGGGCAGGCTGTGGGTGATGGTGGGCAGGGTGTCGGCGGCCGTGCCCTGCTCGAAGGCCAGGCGCGCCGTCTCGGCGGCCTGCGTGGCGGCTTCTCGGCCATGCAGGAGGGCGCAGGCCTCGGTGGCGAGCACCTTCTTGGCCTCGTTCAGCTCCGCGCCGCCCAGGGCGCCCAGGCGCCGGACCTCCGCCATCGGCAGGTCGGTGAACAGGGCCAGGAAGCGGCCGACGTCGGCGTCCTCGGCGTTGCGCCAATATTGCCAGTAGTCGTACGGGCTGAGGCGGTCCGCGTTCAGCCAGACGGCGCCGCCGGCGGTCTTGCCCATCTTGGCGCCGCTGGCCGTGGTGATCAGCGGCGCGGTCAGGCCGAAGACGTTCGCGCCCGACATGCGCCGCGCGAGGTCCGCGCCCATGACGATGTTGCCCCATTGGTCGGAGCCGCCCATCTGCAGCAGCACGCCGTGGCGCTTGTTCAGCTCCACGAAGTCGTAGGATTGCAGCAGCATGTAGTTGAACTCGATGAAGGAGAGCGGCTGGTCGCGCTCCAGCCGCAGCCGCACGCTGTCCATGGACAGCATGCGGTTCACGCTGAAATGCCGCCCTACCTCGCGCAGGAAGGGGATGTAGCGCAGCCCGTCCAGCCATTCGGCGTTGTCGAGCATCACGGCGGTGCCGGGGCCGTCGCCGAACGCCAGGAAGCCCTGGAAGGCGCGGGCGATGGAGCGCTTGTTGGCTTCGATGCCCGCTTCCGTGAGGATCTGCCGCGTCTCGTCGCGGCCCGAGGGATCGCCGATCTTGGTCGTGCCGCCGCCCATCAGCACCACCGGGCGGTTGCCGGTGGCCGCCAGCCAGCGCAGCAGCATGATCTGCACCAGGTGGCCGACATGCAGGCTGTCGGCGGTGGCGTCGAAGCCGATGTAGCCGGGCACGGGGC
>JALHNW010000052.1:4521-8864 GCA_022843345.1 Rubritepida sp.
GGCCTGGAGCGCGGCGCGCAAGGCGGCCTCGTCGGTGACCTGGTGGACGAAGCCGCGCTCCGTCACGATGTCGAGGAAGTCCTGCCCGCTCATCCGTCTGTGCCCCCGTGGCGTCCCGGGGGCGCTGGTAGCATAAGCGCGCCATGCTGCGAATCATCGGGACGATGAGCGGGACCTCGCTGGACGGGGTGGATGCCGCCTGGGTGGAGACGGATGGCGAGCGCGTCGGCGCGCTGGGCCCCGCGGTGACGCTGCCCTACGACGCCGCGCTGCGCCGCGACCTGCGGCGGCTGCTGGAGCTGGCGCCGGGCATCGCGCCGCATGACCCCTTCCTGAAGGATTGCGAGGCGCGGCTGACCGAGCGCCACGCCGCCGCCATCGCACGCGTGGCGCTGGAGGCGGCGAGGGCCGGGCTGCCGGCGGCCGAACTCGCGGCCTTCCACGGCCAGACCATCCTGCACCGTCCGCGCGGCCGCGGCGACGTGTCCGACGAGCCGGGCTTCACCTGGCAGGTCGGCGACGCGCGCGCGCTGGCGCGGCTGACCGGCCTGTCCATCGCGCACGACTTCCGCACCGCCGACGTGGCGGCGGGCGGGCAGGGCGCGCCGTTGGTGCCAATCGCCCACGCCGCGCTGGCCCATGCGCTGCCCAAGCCACTGGCGGTGCTGAACCTGGGCGGCGTCGGCAACGTCACGTACCTCGGCGAGGATGGCGAGATGCTGGCCTTCGACACCGGCCCGGCCAATGGCCCGCTGGACGACTGGGCGCGCCGCTCGACGGGGCGCGACTACGACCGCGACGGCCACCTGGCGCTGGCAGGCCAGGCGGATGGCGCGGTGCTGGGCCGGCTGATGGCGCACCCCTTCCTGGCGCAGCCGCCGCCCAAGAGCCTGGACCGGCTGGATTTCGACCGCGCGCTGAAGGAGGCGGGCGCCTGCGCGCTGAGCCCGCAGGACGGCGCGGCGACGCTGGTGGCCTTCGCCGCCATCTGCGTCGCCGCCGTCGCGCGGCACTTCCCGGACGCGCCGATGCAATGGCTGGTGGCCGGCGGCGGGCGGCGCAACCCGGCGATGATGCGCGCGCTCGCCAGCACGCTGGAGCAGCCGGTGCGTCCCGTGGAGGTGGCCGGCTGGAACGGCGACGCGCTGGAGGCGCAGTGCTTCGCCGTGCTGGCGGCCCGCACGGCACGGGGGCTGCCGATCTCCTTCCCCGAGACGACGGGCGCGCCCGCGCCGTTGCGCGGCGGGAAGATCCTGGGCGGGCTGCTGTGATCCGCTTGCACCGCAGGGCGCACCCGTCTTAGCCTCCTCCGGGGTGCGCGTGACCGGAGGCTTGCCATGCCAATCTCCCGCCGCGCCGTGCTGTCGGCGCCTGCCCTGCTCATCATCGGCTGTGCACCGGCGGCCATCTCGCCGGAACGGCTGGCCGTCGAGGCCGCCCTGCCGCCCAGCGCACCGACGCTGATCTATGTCAGTGCCCCCGACTGCCCGTTCTGCAGGGACTTCCAGCAGTTCTACCGCCCGGCCTTCGAGCAGGGTCCGGTGCGCGCCAAGCTGCGTTTCCGGGAACTCGTCGCCGGCTCGCTGAGCCAGGGCCATGCCGACGCGACCTGGCCGGCGGAACTGCGCTGGGTGCGCGACGAGCGGGTGCGGAGGGGGATGCGCAGCGGCACGCCGGCCTGGAGCCTGGTGCGCGGCGACACCCTGCTCGAGGGCGCCTGGGGCCTCGGCGAATGGCGACGGGTGATGGTTCCGCGGCTGGAGCGGGAGGTGAGCGCGGCATGAGGCTGGCGGGCATCGGCCTCGTGGCCATCCTCCCCGGGTTGGCGCTGGCCTGCCCGGCGCCGGTGGAGTGGGCCGGCCCCCTGCCGCGGCCCTCGGTGATGGAGGACGGGCTCGCCGCCGCGGCGCAGGGTCGCGACCTCCTGCTCTGGACCAGGGCCGGCCACGAGAGGCTGAGCGGCTCGTTCGGCATCTGGCTGGAGGATGGGCGCCGCCAATGCACCGCGCAGTGGGACGGGTACCGGCAGGCGGTGCGCCTCCCCGGCGCCGCCGGCTGGACGGGCGTCACGGCCGGCATCTGCGATCCGGCCGACGGAACCTGCCGCGAGGTTTCGCTGCGCCTCAGCCCGGTTCGCCCGGCGCCTCGCAGAGGTAGCGGCTGACCGGCAGCGGCTGGCCCAGCGTGCCGGCGCAGAAGCCGCTGACGAAGGGGGCCAGCGCCTCGAACAACGCCTTGTTCGCGCCCGCCGCCTGCTCCAGCCGCTCGCGCGCCTCCTCCGCCTCCGCGGCCAACCTCGCCATGTCCAGCAGCGCGTGGCGGCCGTCGCGCACCACCCAGCGGCCGGCCACCATGACGTGGCGCACCGCCGTCGCGTCCTCGGCCCAGACCAGCTGGTTCAGCGTGTCGTTGTGCGGCATCCAGTGCGGCACTGTGAGGTCGAGCGCCACGATGTCCGCGGCCATGCCGGGCGCCAGCGCGCCGATTTCCGGCATGCCCAGCACCCGCGCCGCGCCCTGGGTGCCGGCGTGCCAGACCTGCGCTGCGCTCGGCCAGCGGGCCGGGTCGGGCGTCTGGGCGTGGCCCGTCATCGCGGCCAGCCGCATCGCCTCGTACATGTTGGAATTGTCGGAGGAGGAGACGCCATCGGTGCCGATCCCGGCCGCCACGCCCAGATCCAGCGCGCGCCGCAGCCGCGCCAGCCCGTTGCCGAGCTTCATGTTGGACCCCGGGTTGTGCGCCAGCATGGCGCCGCGGTCGGCCAGGAGGCGCAGCTCGTCGTCGCCCAGCCAGACGCCGTGCGCCAGGGTGAAGCTGGGCGAGAGCAGCCCCAGCCGGTCCAGCGCCGCCACCGGGCCGGTGCCCCAGCGCGTGCGGCTGGCCAGCGCCTGCACCCGGCTTTCGCCGACATGCATGTGCAGCGCCAAGCCGCGCTCGCGCGCCAGGTCGCGGCAGCCGCAGAGGAAGGCGTCGGTCGCATGCGTCGGGATGGTGGGCGCGAGGGCGAAGCGGATGCCCTGCGCGTCCCAGCGCCAATGGGCGGCGGCGTCGGCCATGGCGGCCAGCAGCGCTTCGGCGGGGGCGGCGCGCAGCTTCGCCACCTGGGCGCGGAGCGATTCGGGCAGGGCGTCCAGCAGGCCGGGCACCGCGTCCCACAGCGTGATGTCGCCGACCATGGGCGCAATCACCGCGCGCATTCCCGCGGCGGCGTAGGCCCCGGCCACCGCGTCCAGCCCCTCGCGGGTCGGGACCGGCACCTCCACCGCGAGGTCATAGGCGGCGGTGCAGCCCTTCAGCACCATCTCGGCGGCGCAGATGAGCGTGGACAGGTGCAGGTCCCGCAGGGTGCGCCCGCCGCCGATCCAGGGGGAGGCGGCGAGCAGCAGCTCCAGCGTCCAGCGGTCGCCCTGGCCGCGGGCGAGGCCGCCATGGCCGTGGGTGTGCGCGTTCACCAGGCCGGGATGCAGCAGGTGGCCGGACAGGTCCTCCACGACCGTGCCCTCGGGCGCGTCCAGCCGCGCGCCGATGGCGCGGATCGTGCCGCCTTCGACGAGGATGTCGGCCAGCGGCGCGCGGCGCTGCGCCGGGTCGGCGACGGCGGCGCCGCGCAGCAGCCGCCAGCCGGTCACGGCAGCTCGGCGTGATGCAGCGCCCAGGCGTCGCCCTGCGGCTGGCACCAGATGGGCAGGGCGTTGGGGGTGCGGATGTTGGGCTCCAGCCCCGCCTCCCAGCGGAAGGCGCGGAACAGCGCGCCGTGCGCCACCACCAGCACCGGGCCGGGGAGCGCCGTGGCGCGGTTGATGGCGCGCGCGGTGCGCTCGCGCAGCTCGGCGAAGGGCTCGCAGCCGGCGGGGGTGAAGGTGCCGGCGATCCAGTCGTCGTACCAGTCGCCCATCGGCTGGCCTTCCTGCTCGCCGAAGCGGACCTCCATCAGCTCCGAGTCCTCGGCGGCGATGGGCAGTTCCAGCGCGCGCGCCACCGCCTCGGCCGTGACGCGGGCGCGGGACAGGGGCGAGGTGACGATCGTGGCGATGCCCTTGCCGATGAGGGCCTTCGCCGCCCGCTCGGCCTGGGCGATGCCGATGGCGTTCAGCGGGATGTCGGTCTGGCCCTGGGACAGGCCCTGGGCGTTCCAGTCCGTCTCGCCGTGGCGGAGGAACCAGAAGGGGACGGGGTTCAGCCTCACACGGCAAATCCTTCGGCGAGCAGGGTGGGATGGAGCGCGGGCAGGCCGAAGAGGCGCCGGCGGTGTTCGTGCAGCGCCTCGGGCGGGGCGACGCCGAGGAAGCCGCCCAGCACGGTGAGCATGGCCAGCGAGCAATCGGCCGCGGTCGGCGCCTCGC
>JALHNW010000053.1 GCA_022843345.1 Rubritepida sp.
ATGCGCGTGGTGGACCAGGCCACGGGCGCGGACATCACCGAGCAGGTGGGCGAGCGCCGCCCGCGCGAGCAGGGCGAGGGCGAGGACCGCCCGCGCCGCGAGTTCCGTGAAGACCGCGGCCCGCGCCGCCCGCGCCGGGACGACTGATCCCAGGCGCGCAATGAGGGCCGATCCCGACTCGCGGGGTCGGCCCTTTTCATGCTACCGACACATCCAGAAACATTTCCGAGCAAGGTTGCCGCCGTGAAGGCCATCAATCCGATCCGCATGGGCGGGGTGGACGTGCTTCCCCTGGTCGAGGGGGGCAAGGGCGTCGCCGTCTCCAACGGCCTCACCGCCGGGGCCTGGGCCGCGGCCGGGGGCGTGGGCACCTTCTCCGCCGTCAACGCCGACAGCTACGACGCCGAGGGGCGGACCATCCGGCAGGTCTATCACGGCACCACCCGGCGCGAGCGGCATGAGGAGCTGGTGGCCTACGGCATCGCCGGCGGCATCGCCCAGGCGCGCGAGGCGCGCGAGGTGGGCGGGCCCAACGCGCGCATCCACGCCAACATCCTGTGGGAGATGGGCGGGGCCGAGCGCGTGGCGCGCGGCATTCTGGAAGGCGCCAAGGGGCTGGTGAACGGCATCACCTGCGGCGCCGGCATGCCCTACAAGCTGGCCGAGATCGCGCGCGACTTCGGCGTGCACTACTACCCCATCGTCTCCTCCGCCCGCGCCTTCGCCGCGCTGTGGAAGCGCTCCTACGGCAAGGTGAGCGAGTGGCTGGGCGGCGTGGTCTACGAGGACCCCTGGCTGGCCGGCGGCCACAACGGCCTGTCCAATTCCGAGGACCCGAAGCGCCCCGAGGCGCCCTACGAGCGCGTCCGCAAGCTGCGCGAGCAGATGCGCGCCTTCGGCCTGGACGAGACGCCGATCATCATGGCGGGCGGCGTCTGGTGGCTGGAGGAATGGGAGGACTGGATCGGCAACCCCGAGCTGGGCCCCATCGCCTTCCAGTTCGGCACCCGCCCGCTGCTGACGAAGGAATCGCCGATCAGCGAGGCATGGAAGCGCCGCCTGTGCGAGCTGAAGCCCGGCGACGTGCTGCTCCAGCCCTTCTCGCCCACCGGCTTCTACTCCAGCGCCGTGAAGAACGAGTTCCTGGCCGAGCTGGAGGCGCGCTCCGAACGCCAGGTCGCCTACAGCAGCGAGGCGGTGGGAGAGCACACGGCCCCCTTCGGCATCGGCCCGCGCAAGCGCCTGGTCTGGCTGGCGCCCGCGGACCGCGAGCGCGCCCAGGCCTGGACGGATGCGGGCTTCACCGAGGCGATGCGCACCCCCGACAACACGCTGATCTTCGTCACGCCCGAGAAGTCGCGCGAGATCGTGGCCGACCAGGTGGCCTGCATGGGCTGCCTGAGCCAGTGCCGCTTCTCCAACTGGGCGCAGCACTCGCCCACGTTGGACAACGGCAAGAAGGCCGACCCGCGCTCCTTCTGCATCCAGAAGACGCTGCAGGACATCGCCCATGACGGCAGCCTGGAGGACAACCTGATGTTCGCCGGCCACAACGCCTACCGCTTCGGCGCCGACCCCTTCTACTCCAACGGCTTCGTGCCGACGGTGAAGCAGCTGGTCGAGCGGATCATGACCGGGCGGTGAACCTGCTTGCATCGGCGGGCGCGCCGGTGCTTCGCTGCATCCTTCCGGATCCGGAAGGACCCTGCCATGCGTGCCGTGCTGCTCGCCCTCGCGCTCCTGCTGCCGGCCGCCATGTCCGTCGCCCAGCCGGCCGATCCCATGATGGAGGAGCAGCGCTGCATCTGGCGGTGCCAGGCGCGTGCGGGCGGCACCGGGCCGGTCTATGACGCCTGCGTGCGCCGGTCCTGCACCAGTGCCGCGACAGGGTCGCGCCGCGAAGCCCCGCCCGCCGGGGGCCGCCGCAAGGAGCGTCCGCACCCTCCCCGCCATGGCGCCCTGGGAGGGCACGATGCCGCCACACGCCATCTCCTGGCTACGGTCGCTGCCCAATTGATCCCGCGCAAGGCGGCCAGTCGCCGGGCATATTAGCATCCCTGCATGTTCAACCCGCAGGAGGATGCGACGATGACCAACAATGTGGGCCGGCTGGATCGGGGCTTGCGCGTGGCGGCCGGCCTGGTGCTGGTGGGCCTCGCGGCCACCGGCACCGTCGGCTGG
Source organism: Rubritepida sp. (assembly GCA_022843345.1). Lineage (GTDB taxonomy): Bacteria > Pseudomonadota > Alphaproteobacteria > Acetobacterales > Acetobacteraceae > Roseococcus. Next base: position 2,182 of record JALHNW010000053.1, read on the forward strand.
TGGGGCTGGATCGGGCTGGTGCCGCTCGCCACCGGGCTGATGGGCAGCTGCCCCGCCTATTCCCTGCTGGGCGTGCGGACCTGCCGCACGCCCTGAGGGCGCCTCACGCCGGCTCGGTGCGCCGCCCCTTCAGGGGGTTGCGGACCTTGGGCAGCTTCCAGCGCGGCGCCGGCTTGGGCCTGGGCGGCGGGCGGGTCAGCCGCGCGCCGCCATCGGCCTTCTGCAGCTTCAGGGTGCGCGTGTGGAAGGCCTCCAGCCCCGGCCGGTGGCCGATGCTTACCAGCGCGGCCTGCGGCAGCTCGTCCAGCACCATCTGCATCATGGCGTCCTGGTTGCGCTCGTCCAGCGCCGCCGTCGCCTCGTCCATGAAGATCCAGGCCGGGCGGTGCAGCAGCAGGCGGGCGAAGGCCAGGCGCTGCTGCTCGCCCAGGCTCAGCACGCGGTCCCAGCGCTCCTCCTCGCCCAGCCGGCCGGGCAGCAGCACCAGCCCCACCCGCTCCAGCGCCGCGCGGCATGCCTCGTCGTCATAGGCGTCGGGGCCGGCGGGGTAGCACAGCGTCTCCTTCAGCGTGCCCAGCGGCAGATAGGGGCGCTGGGGCATGAACATCATCGTCTCGCGCGGGGGCGTGATGATCTCGCCCGCGCCCCAGGGCCAGAGGCCACCGATGGCGCGGAACAGGGTGGATTTGCCGGTGCCGCTCTCGCCCTGGATCAGCACGCGCTCGCCCGCGTGGATCTCCGCGGTCGCGTCCTGGATGACCGTGGTGCCGTTGGCGAAGGCGACCTCGATGCCCTTGAACACCAGCTTGTCCTTGTCGCCCTCCGTCACCGTGATGGTGGGCTGGCCGGGGTCGGCCACCAAGGCGTCCAGCTCCTCCACCACCGCGCGGAAGTTGACCAAGCGCGTGACGGAGGAGCGCCATTCGGCGATGCGCGGGAAGCTGTCCACGAACCAGGAGAGCGAGCCCTGCACCTGCCCGAAGGCGCCGCCGATCTGCATCAGCCCCCCCAGCGTGATCGCGCCCGAGAAATAGGCGGGCGAGGCGACGATGGTGGGGAAGATCATCGCCAGCGTGCCGTAGGCGGAGGTGAGATACATGAGGTTGCGCTGGGAGCGCATGAGGTCGCGCACGCGCCCGCGCACGTTGCCGAAGGCGCGCGCCAGGCCACGGCGCTCGTCCGCCTCGCCGCGGATCAGCGCGATGCCCTCGCCCGATTCGCGGGCGCGGGTGAGGCCGAAGCGGAAATCGGCCTCCGCCCCCACGCGGGCGATGTTGTGCTGCACCATCGGCCGGCCGACCAGGATGGTCAGCGTGGTGCCCACCAGCGCGTAGGCCAGCGCGGCGAAGACCATGTAGCCGGGGATGGAGGCGTCTATGCCCACGAAGCCCAGGTGCAGCGGCCCCGAGACGCTCCACAATATTCCCACGAAGGCGGTGAGCATCATGGAGCAGGTCAGCAGCCCGCCCACGAAGTCCACCGCCAGGTCCACCGAGATGCGGATGTCCTCCGCGATGCGCTGGTCGGGGTTGTCGGCCCCCTCGCCCGCCATCTCCAGCTGGTACTGCCGGCCCTCGGCGAGCCAGGAGGCCAGCACGCGCTTGGTCAGCCACTCGCGCCAGGCGAGCTGGATGAGCTGCTTGGTGTAGAGCTGGTACACCGCCACGATCATGGCGCCGACGGCCAGGCCGAGGAACACCACCATCTGCCAGCGGAAGGCGGCGAAATCCCGGTTCTCCAGCGCGTTGAAGAAGTCCCGGTTCCACAGGTTCAGGCGGATCTGCACCGCAACCTGGCCCACGGTCAGCAGCACCAGGGCCAGGATCAGCCAGCGCGCGTTGCCGCGGTCTGGCGCCGTCAGCCATTCGCGCGTGATGCCCAGGAAGGCGCGCATCGGGCTTCGCACCCGCTCGGGCGTGGGAAGGGCGGTGTCCTGCGCCCCGCTCATGGCTGCGGCACCGGGTCGAGCCGGTCCGGATTGGGGCCGATGCGCGCGGCGTCCAGCGCCACGCGCTCATCGCGCCGCGTGCCCAGGCCAGCGGCGGCGACCTCGGCGCCCGGGCGCAGCCAGTCCAGCTTCGCCTGCGCGCCGACGGGCAGGCGGATCACCGCGCCCTCCTCCGTGATGACGCCCATCGCCTCGCCCTGGGGCGACAGCAGGGGGGCGCGGACCTTGCCGCGGACCGCCAGCTCCTCCGCGCCGGTGCGGCCGCTGGCGAACCAGGAGGGGTTGGCCACGAAGTTCGCCGGCTCGCTGTCCGAGCGCGCCCAGGCGAGCATGATGACGACCGGCGCGGTGCGGGCGCGCACGCCGTAGGCGGTCAGCGTCTCGTCCTGCTTCACGGCGGCCATCAGCGCCTCCGCCTCGCCCGCGGGGAAGATGATCTGCGTGCCCTCGCGCAGCAGGGCGCGGGTGACGTCGCCCGCCGGGTCCAGCAGCCAGCGCTCCAGCCGGCCGGTGTAGGAGGGGAGCTGCGTGGGGTCGAACCAGAGGCCGCGCGGGGCGCGCGCCAGGGCGGGTGCGGCGGCCAGCGCCGCGAGGCCGGCGAGCAGGAGGCGTCGGTGCATGGTCACCCGGCGAAGCCGCGGCCGGTGACCAGCGACACGGCGAAGAGCACGAGGAAGACGAAGAACATCACGCGCGCGACGCCGCCGGCCGTGGAGGCGATGCCGCCGAAGCCGAGGACACCGGCCACCAGCGCCACCACCAGGAAGACGAGGGACCAGTAGAGCATGGCCATCTCCTGAGTGTTGCGTGGGAAGCGAACGTCCCGCGATGGCACGCGGTTTGCCGCGGTTCCCGTGGCGATGCCGCAACGTGGCGCGGCGGCCACGGCGGTTGGCTCAGACGTGGCTCCAGCCCAGCCGCGCGGGCGTGACATCCCGCCCCTGCCCGTCCAGCAGCGCCACGCCCGGCGCGCCCGCCCCGAAGCGCCCGATGCGCGTCAGCCCCAGCGCCTGGCAGCGCGTTGCGTCCTCGGGCGCCGCGGCCAGCAGCAGCTCGTAGTCGTCGCCCCCGGTCGCCAGCGCGGCGATGGGGGCGGAGGCGTCGCTGGCCGGGATGCGCGCGGCCTCCACCACCGCGGCGCAGCCCCCGGCGCGGCACAGGTGCGAAAGGTCCTGCAGCAGCCCGTCGCTGACGTCCAGCATGGCCCGCGCCACGCCGCGCAGCGCCAGCCCCAGCTCCAGCCGCGGCTCGGGCAGGCGGTAGCGGCGGGCCAGCCGGCCATCGGGGTCCGGCCATTCGCCGCGGGCGGCGCGCAGCCCCAGCCAGCCATCGCCGATGGTGCCCGACACCCAGATGTCGTCGCCCGGCCGCGCGCCGGCGCGGCGGATGGCGCCCCCCGTGGGCACGGACCCCAGGATGGTGAGCGACAGCGTCAGCGGCCCCGGCGTGGACACCGTGTCGCCGCCCAGCACCTGGAGGTCGAAGCGCGCCTGGTCCTCCGCCAGCCCCGCGGCGAAGGCGGCGAGCCAGGGGTCATCCGTGCCCGGCGGCAGCGCGACCGTCATCAGGTAGCCCAGGGGGGCGGCGCCCATGGCCGCGAGGTCGCTGAGGTTCACCCGCAGCAGCTTGCGCCCGATCGTCTCCGGCGGGTCGTCGGGCAGGAAGTGGGTGCCGGCCACCATGGCGTCGGCGGCGAGCACGAGGTCGGTGCCGGCGGGGCCGGGGATCACCGCCGCGTCGTCCAGCAGCCCCAGCGCGCCGGGGCCGGCGAGCGGCGCGAAGTGGCGGGCGATCAGGCCGAACTCGGCCGGCAGCATCAGAAGTCGCGCGGCTTGAAGGTCCGCGCGATGGCGTCCAGCACGCCGTTGCAGAAGCGCGGCTCCTCGCCCCCGAAGAAGCCATGGGCGATGTCCATGTATTCCTTGATGACGACGCGGCCGGGCGGGCCGTCCTTCTCGCGCAGCTCGCCGCCGGCGGCGCGCAGGATGGCGCGGATCACCGGGTCCAGCCGGTTCATCCCCCAGCCGGGCGCCAGGTGCTTGGCGATCACCTCGTCCAGCGCGGCGGATTCGGTGGCCGCCGCCCGCAGGATGCGGACGAAGAGCGCGGCATCCGCCTCCTCCACCCGGCCATCCTCGAAGCCTTCCTGGCCCGGCACCACGCCCAGGCGGTGGCGCAGGAACTGGTCCAGCACCGTCTCCACGCTCTCGCCCGACGCCTCGGCGTTGAACAGCGCCTGCACGGCGGCGACGCGCGCGCCGGTCCGCTTGCGGGAGTCGTTGCGCGGCCGGTTCACGCCCTCCGGCTTCGCCTCCGGACGACCGGACGCGGATGCCGGGTCCTTGCCCGCGCCGCTCACGCCACGCCCCACTTGCGGCGCAGCGCCACCTGCATCAGGCAGGCGATGGCGGCCTCGGCGCCCTTGTTGTGGCGGTCGTCGCGCGAACGCTCCTCCGCCTGCGCCAGGGTATGCACGGTCAGCAGGCCGAAGCCCACCGCGGCACCCGTCTGCGCCGTGATGGCCATGACGCCGCTGCACGCCTCGCGGCAGATGTGGTCGTAGTGGTCCGTCTCGCCCTTCACGACGCAGCCCAGCAGCACCACGCCGTCATAGGCTTGGCCCAGCGACAGGCGCAGCGCGGCCGGCAGCTCGAAGGCGCCGGCCACGTCCACCACGTCGAGCGTGCCGCCGGCCTCGCGCACCACGCGCGCCACGCCGGCCGCCATGCCGCCCACCACCTCGGCGTAGTAGGGGGCCTGGATCAGCAGGATGCGCGGGGGGGCGCCTTCCAGCGTGGGAAGGGCGCGGTCTGGGCCGTCGGCGGTGCTCATGCCAGGCGTTCTTGCGCCAAGGGGCGGGTTTCCACAACCCGCAGGCCCCAGCCCTCCAGCCCCACCAGCGGGCGGGGGTTGTTGCTCAGGCGGATGATGTCCTTCAGGCCCAGATCGGCCAGGATCTGCGCGCCGATGCCGTAGTCGCGGAGCGTGGGCGTGGCGTTGCGGTCGCGCGTGGCGCGCAGCTGGGTGGAGACGCCGTCCAGCCGCCAGTCGCGCAGCAGCACCACCACGCCGCGCCCCTCGGCGGCGATGGCCTCCATGGCGGCGTGCAGCTCCCGCACGCCCTTGCCGCCCACCAGGTCCGTCAGGATGTTGCCGGCATGCATGCGCGCCAGCACCGGGCCGGGGGCGTGGATGTCGCCCTTCACCAGCGCCACGTGCTCACCCCCCTCGACGGTGGAGGCGTAGGCGATGGCCCGCCAATCCCCGCCCACCGCGTGCCGGATGGTGGCTTCCTCCACGCGCTGCACCAGCCGCTCGGTCCGGCGGCGATGGGCGATGAGGTCGGCGATGGTGCCGAGCTTGAGGTTGTGGTGCTGCGCGAAGGCGACGAGGTCCGGCAGGCGTGCCATGGAGCCGTCATCGTTCATGATCTCGCAGATCACGCCCGAGGGGTTGAGGCCGGCGAGGCGCGCGAAATCCACCGCCGCCTCCGTGTGGCCGGCGCGGACCAGCGTGCCGCCGTCGCGCGCCACCAGGGGGAAGACGTGGCCGGGCGTGGTGATGTGCTCGCGCCCCAGCTCCGGGTTCACGGCCACGGCCACCGTGCGGGCGCGGTCGGCGGCGCTGATGCCGGTGGACACGCCCTCGCGCGCCTCGATGCTCACGGTGAAGGCGGTCTGGTGGCGGGTGCCGTTGCTCTGCGCCATCAGCGGCAGGCCCAGCCGCTCCACCCGCGCGCGCGTCATGGCGAGGCAGATGAGGCCGCGGGCGAAGCGGGCCATGAAGTTGATGGCGTCGGGCGTGGCGAACTGCGCGGGGATGACCAGGTCGCCCTCGTTCTCGCGGTCCTCGTCATCCACCAGGATGAACATACGGCCGCGCCGCGCCTCCTCCAGCAGTTCCTCCGTGGGGGAGATGAAGTCGTGCAGGCTTGCGGCCGTAGGATTCACGCGCGGAACTCCAGCAGGCGCGCGACGTAGCGCGCCAGGGTGTCGATCTCCAAGTTCACCGCGTCGCCGGGCTGGAGGGTGCCGATGGTGGTGTTGGCCGCGGTATGGGGGATGATGTTGACCCCGAACTCCCGCCCGTCAACCTCGTTCACCGTCAGCGACACGCCATCCACCGCGATGGAGCCCTTGGAGGCGATGAAGCCGGCGATGGCATGAGGCGCGCGGAAGCGCCAGCGCACGGAGGCGTTCTCGGGCGTCGCCGACAGCACCTCCCCCACCCCGTCCACGTGGCCGGAGACGAGGTGCCCGCCCAGCTCGTCGCCCAGCTTCAGCGCGCGTTCCAGGTTGATGCGCCCGCCGGGCTTCCAGGCGCCCAGCGTGGTCTTGCTCAGCGTCTCCGCGCTCGCATCCACCGCGAAGGCGTCGGCGTGCAGCTCCACCGCCGTGAGGCAGACGCCGGAGCAGGCGATGGAGCAGCCCAGCTCCGCGCCCTTGAGGAATTCGGGCGCCACGCCGACCAGCAGGCGCATGTCCTGCCCCGAGCCGATCGGCTGGACCTCGCGCAGCGTGCCGAGGGCGGAAACGATGCCGGTGAACATGGGGGCTATTCCTTCTCGAACTCGGAAAGCATGTCGCCGCCGGTGGCGACGCGGAAGACGGGGCGGAAGCGCGGCATCGCGCCCAGCCGGGCGAGGCCCAGCGCGTCCAGGGCGGGCCGCGCGTCGCCGCCCAGCAGGGCGGGGGCGTGGAACCAGGCGAGGCAATCCA
>JALHNW010000054.1 GCA_022843345.1 Rubritepida sp.
CGGCGGTGGAGGGGGCGAGGATGGCGCCGGCCTCCAGCGCGCGGGCGGCCAAGGCGGGCGTGGACACCGTGGCGTGCAGCGCCTCCGACAGCCGTGCCGCCACCGCATCCGGCACGCCGCGCGGCGCGAAGAGCGAGAACCAGACGTTCAGCGGCAGGCCGGAGAAGCCCTGCTCGCTGGCCGCCGGGATGTCCGGCAGGCCGGGGTGGCGCGCGTCCGAGGTCACGCACAGCGCGCGCAGCCGGCCGTCGCGCACCAGCGGCACCAGGGGCGGGGGCGAGTTGGTGTAGAACTGCACCCGCCCGGCGATGAGGTCGCGCAGCGTCTCGCCCGTGCCGCGATAGGGCACGTGCAGCAGGTCCATCCCCGTCCGCAGCTTCAGGTATTCGGCCGACAGGTGGTGCATGGACCCGTTGCCGGCCGAGGCATAGGCCAGCGCCCCCGGCCGCGCCCGCGCATGCGCCACGAACTCCGGCAACGTCGCCGCCGGCACGGATGGGTGCACGACGACGAGCTGCGGCGTGTCCGAGATCAGGCCGAGCGGCACGAAGTCGCGCATCGGCACGATGGCGCCCAGCCCGCCCACCGCCGCACGCCCTGCCACCGTGCCGGCATAGCCGCAGAGCAGCGTGGTGCCGTCCGCCCGCGCCGACAGCACGGCCTGCAGCCCCACCACGTCGTTGCCGCCGGGCCGGTTCTCCACCACCACGGTGGCGCCCAGCAGGCGGCCCAGCGGCTCGGCCACCATGCGGGCGTTGAAGTCGGTGCCGCCGCCGGCGGGCGAGGGCACGATGATCGTCATGGCGCGGTCCTGCGCCAGGGCGGGGGTGGCCAGCGCGGCCATCACCAGGGTGCGGCGGCGCATCACGGCATCCTCGCCGAGATGCCGCCATCCACCAGCAGCTCCGTGCCGGTGATGTGCTTCGCCTCGTGGCTCGCGAGGAAGAGCACGGCATGCGCCACGTCCCATCCGTCGCCCATCTGTCCCATCGGCACCTGCGCGTTCCTCCTGGCGATCAAGGCTGCGGCGTCGTTGGCGCCGAGCTGGCGGACCAGGCGATGCTCCACCAGCGGGGTGTGCATCAGCCCGGGGATGACGGTGTTGCAACGCACGCCGGCGCGCGCGTTCTCCATGGCCACCGACTTCGACAGCGCGATGACGCCGTGCTTGGAGGCGCTGTAGGCGATGTGCGGCCGGTCCTCGCTCATCCGCAGGCAGGCGATGCTGGCGAGGTTCACGATGGCGCTGGGCGCGCGCTGCCGCAGGTGGGGCAGGGCGTGCTTGCAGCCCAGGAAGACGGAACGCAGGTTCAGGTCCATCTGCGCGTCCCACGCCTCCTCGGGCATGGAAACGGCGCCGCCGGGGGCCGAGCCGCCGACGTTGTTCACCAGGATGTCCAAGGCGCCGAAGCGTGCGACGCAGGCGGCGACCGCTTCGGCCACGTCGTCGCCGCGCGTCACGTCGCAGGTGTGGGCCGCCGCCGCGCCGCCCTCGGCGGCGATGATGGAAACCGTCTCGGCCACCGCATCGGCGTTGATGTCCAGGCAGAAGACCTGCGCGCCCTGGCGGGCCAGGAGGACCGCCGTCGCCTTGCCGTTGCCCCAGCCCGGGCCGACCGTGCCGGCGCCCGTCACCAGCGCCACCTTGCCATCGAGACGCAGCATCGCGTGTCCTTCCCCGTTGCGCGCATGGTGCGCCACGGGGGGGCGGCGTCAAGGCGGCGGTTCGGCGCCCACCTGATCGACGATGCGGCGGTAGTGCTCGGGCCGGCGGTGGCTGGCGAAGTGGAACATCTTCTCCTTGCCTTGCCTGCACAGGTCGAGGTCGCATTCGGCGAGGATCACCTCGTCGCCCAGCGTGGCGGCCTGGGCCACGACCACGCCGTTCGGGTCCACGATCACCGAGCCGCCTATGAGGCCCGAGCCGTCCTCATTGCCCGCCTTGGCCACGGAGACGGCCCAGGTGGCGTTCATGTAGGCGTTGGCCTGCGCGGCGAGCGTGGAGTGGAAGGTGCGGATCGCCTCATTCTCCGTGCTGCCGCCATTGGGGTCGTAGGCGGCGGAGTTGTAGCCCATCAGCATCAGCTCCACCCCTTGCAGGGCGTAGCAGCGCCAGGCCTCGGGCCAGCGGCGGTCGTTGCAGACCAGCATGCCCATGATGGCGCGGTGCCACTCCCCCGGGCCGCGGAAGGCGGGGAAGCCGAGGTCGCCATACTCGAAGTAGCGCTTCTCCAGCTGGTGGAAGCGGTCGCCCGCCCGGGGCTCGACCGAGCCGGGCAGGTGCACCTTGCGGTAGGTGCCCAGCACGCCGCCGTCGGGCCCCACGGTGATGGCGGTGTTGAAGCGGTGCCCTTCGGGCGTGAGCTCCGCGAAGCCGAGGTAGAAGCCCACGCGCAGCTCCCGCGCGCGGTCGAACAGCGCCTGGCAGGCGGGGTTGGGCATGGCGCGCTCGAAGAAGGCGTCGCGCTCGGTGTCGGACAGCAGCCAGCGCGGGAAGAAGGTGGTCAGCGCCAGCTCGGGGAAGACGACGAGCTGCGCGCCCGACCGCGCCGCCTGCTCCAGCAGGGCGATGAGCCGGTCGAGCGTATGGGCGCGGCTGTCGGCGCGCTGGATCGGGCCGGTCTGGGCGCCGGCCAGCGTCAGCACGCGCGCCATCAGCCCAGGAACCCCTCGCGGTGCTGGCGCGGCACGAAGCGGCCGGTGCCGGGCTTCGCCAGCACCTGCGCGCCATCCCACGCGCATTCGCCGCGCAGATACGTGGCGGCCACGCGCGCCGTCATCGCCATGCCGTCATAGGGCGACCAGCGGGCGTCCTCGCGGTCCTGGATCGCGGCGGCGTCGAAGGTGAAGTCGCCGCGCTGCATCACGCACAGGTCCGCATCCGCGCCCAGGCGGATGGCGCCCTTCTTCGGGAACAGCCCGTGGAAGCGCGCCGGCCGCTCGGCGCAGAGCGAGGCCATGGTCTCGACCGGCAGGCCGCGCCGCTCCAGCAGGGTGAACATCAGCGGCGCGAAGGACTGCATGCCCGTCAGCCCGGCGCCCACGGCGAAGATGTCGCCCGCGTATTCCTTGCGCGGCCTGGGCCAGGGGGCATGGTCGGTCGAGACGTAGGCGATGCTGCCGGCGCGCAGCGCGCCCCACATGCGCTCCACCTCCCCGGCGCTGCGGAAGGGCGGGTTGCACTTGCCGAAGCCCTGGAGGCGGACGAGGTCGTCTTCCGTCATGCACAGGTACTGGATGCAGGCCTCGCCCGTGGTGCGCGCGCCCTGGGCGCGGAACATCGCCGCCAGCTCGAAGCCGCGCGCCAGGGAGGAATGGGCGACGTGGACGTGGCAGCCCGTTTCCAGCGCCATCTCGAAGATTTCCAGGTCCGCCATGCTTTCGGTGATCGGCGGGCGGGTGCGTGCGTGCATGATCGGGTGCGTCTCGCCCGCCGCCTTCGCCTGGGCGGAGAGGCGCTCCACCAGCTCCTGGTCCTCGTTGTGGATGGCGACCATGAGGTTGGAGGGGCCGATGGCGCGGAAGGCGCGCAGCATCGTCGGGTGGTCGATCCGCGGGAAGCGCACGGCGTCGTATTCATAGGTGGAGAGCTTGAAGGAGCACACGCCGCCTTCGATGAGCCCCGCGATGTCCTCCACGTTGCCGTCCTTCCGGATGGTGCCGTAGAGCGCCATGTCCACGTGCGACAGGCGGTTCACGTGCTCCACCTTCTCCGCCAGGATCGCGGCGTCGGTGACGGGGCGCGGCACGTCGTAGGGCATGTCCACGCAGGTGGTCACGCCCCCGGCGGCGGCCGAGCGCGAGGCGCCCTCGATGCCCGGCCAGCCGGTGCTCGACGAGGTGTGCATGTGCCCGTCCACCAGCCCGGGGAAGACCAGCATGCCGCGATGGTCGGCCACCGCGCCGGCGGCGGGCGGCGTGCCGGTGCCGATGGCGGCGATGGCGCCGGCGCGCACGCCGATCCAGCCATCGGGCAGCACGCCGTCGGGCAGCACCAGGTCGCCGCGGATCACGCGGTCGTATTCGCTCATGCGGGGGTTCCTGTCTGGAAGGCGGTCTGCGCGGCCTCGCGCGCCAGGCGCACGGCCTCCGTCTCGCGGTCCTCGTGCCAGGCGAGCGCCACGCCGACGGCGGTGACGGTGCCGGCGAGCTCGCGGAAGGCGACGCCGGGCGGGCGGAGCTGCGCGATGCCCGAGGAGACGAGCGCCACGCCGAAGCCTGCGGCGACGAAGGCGAGCTGCGCCATGGCCGAGCCCGCCTCGCGCATCGCGCGGGGTTCGAAGCCGGCGTCGCGGCAGGCCTGCACCTGGCGATCAAAATAGGCGGGCGAGATGGAGCGGGGCAGCGCCACCAGCGGCTCGCCCGCCAGCTTCGCCAGGGCGACGGGGCCGGGGCCGGCGGCGAGGGGATGGCCCTCCGGAAGGGCAGCCAGCAGGCGGTCGGCGCCCAGCGGCAGCACGCCGAAGGGCGGGTGCGCGGCGTCCAGGCGGACCAGGGCGAAATCCACCTCGCCGCGGCGCAGCGCCTCCAGGCTGTCGGTGGTGTCCATCTCCTGCACGCTCAGCGCCGCATCGGGGCGGATGGCGCGCAGGGCGCGGGCCAGCGGCGGCAGGAAGCCGAACAGGGCGGAGGTGACGCAGGCCATGGCCATCGGCGCGTGGCGGCCGGCGCGCAGCTCCATCGCCAGGGCCTCGGCGCGCTTCGCGTCCTCGACGATGCGGCGCAGGATGGGGATCAGCGCCTCGCCCTCGCGCGTCGGGCGGGTGCCGTTGCGGCCGCGCTCCAGCAGGCGCACGCCGAGTTCGGCTTCGAGGGCCTGGATCTGCGCGGTCAGCGGCGGCTGGGAGAGGCCGAGACGCGCGGCGGCGCGGCCGAAATGCCCTTCCTCCGCCACCGCGAGGAAGTGGCCCATCCGGCGCAGCGAGCGGAAATCCACCATGGCCGTATGATGCGATACGAAAGCCGTATCGGAAAGACGGCGGCTTCGGAATGGACGAAGCGGCGCGGCGGGCCGAAAAGGGCACACCCATCGGGAGAGGAAGAAACCCCATGCAGATGCACGACGTGAAGGTCCACCCCTCGAAGGCGCTGCTCAAGCGCGAGGACCAGCTGGCCTGGAAGATGGCCGGCGTCGCCACCGACAAGGTCGCCGTCCAGAAGGACGTGGCCGACATGATCATCAACCGGATCATCGACAACGCCTCCGTCGCCATCGCCTCCGTCAACCGCCGGCCTGTCGTCTCGGCGCGCGGCATGGCGCTGGGGCACGCGAAGAAGGCGGGCGGCGCGACGCTGTTCGGCCTGGCGGCCGGCACCACGGTCAGCCCCGAATGGGCGGCCTGGGCCAACGGCACCGCGGTGCGCGAGCTGGACTACCACGACACCTTCCTGGCGGCCGACTACTCCCACCCCGGCGACAACATCCCGCCCATCCTCGCGGTGGGCCAGGCGATGGGCCGCTCGGGCAAGGACCTGCTGCGCGGCCTGGCGACGGGCTACGAGCTGCACATCAACCTGGTGCGCGCCATCTGCCTGCACGAGCACAAGGTGGACCACATCGCCCACCTGTGCCCCGCCCAGGCCGCCGGCATCGGCACGCTGCTGGGGCTGAAGCAGGAGGTGGTGTTCCAGTCCATCCAGCAGGCGCTGCAGACCTCCGTCACCTTCCGCCAGTCCCGCAAGGGCGAGATCTCCTCGTGGAAGGCCTACGCGCCCGCGCATGCCGGCAAGCTGGCGGTGGAGGCGGTGGACCGCTGCATGCGCGGCGAGGGCGCGCCGTCCCCGATCTACGAGGGCGAGGACAGCGTGATCGCCTGGGTGCTATCGGGCCGCACGCAGGCGGACAGCAAGGGCCGCAACACCGTCTACGAGCCCGTGTACTACACCGTGCCGCTGCCCGCCCCGGGCGAGGCCAAGCGCGCCATCCTGGACAGCTACACCAAGGAGCACTCGGCCGAGTACCAGTCCCAGGCGCTGATCGACCTGGCCTTCCGGATGCGCGAGCAGGTGGCGGACATGGAGGCGATCGAGAGGATCATCATCCACACCAGCCACCACACGCACTACGTCATCGGCACCGGCGCCAACGACCCGCAGAAGATGGACCCCAAGGCCTCGCGCGAGACGCTGGACCACTCCATCATGTACATCTTCGCGGTCGCGTTGCAGGACGGCGCCTGGCACCACGTGGACAGCTACGCCCCCAAGCGCGCGGGCCGGGCCGACACGGTGCGGCTGTGGCGCAAGATCGAGACGCGCGAGGCCCCCGAGTGGACCGAGCGCTACCACTCGCGCGATCCCGACACGCTGGCCTTCGGCGGGCGCGTGGAGATCGTGATGAAGGACGGCACGACGGTGGTGGACGAGCTGGGCGTGGCCAACGCCCACCCGCGCGGCGCCCGGCCCTTCGCGCGCGAGCAGTACATCCAGAAGTTCCGCATGCTGACCGATGGCCTGATCACCGCGCGCGAGGCGAACCGCTTCCTGGCCGACGTGCAGGACCTGGCGCGCATCCCGGCCGGGGAGCTGGCGGTGCTGAACGTGGCCATGCCGCGCGGGGCGCTGGAGGAAAGCAAGCCAGGCATCTTCTGACGTGTGACTTGGGCCGGGCGCATCGCCGCCCGGCCCACCCCCAACGAGGAGAGGAAAGCCGATGAGCGAAGCAATCGAGGTCCGCAAGGGCCTGGTCGGCGTCTATGCCGACGAGTCCACCATCTCCAAGGTGATGCCCGAGACCAACTCGCTGACCTACCGCGGCTACGCCGTGCAGGACCTGTGCGAGGAGGCCTCCTTCGACGAGACCGCCTTCCTGCTGTGGAACGGCGAGCTGCCCACTGCCTCGCAGCTGGCGGCCTTCCAGGCGAAGGAGAAGGCGAACCGCGCCCTGTCGCCCGCGCTCCTGCGCGTGCTGCGCGACTTCCCGCGCGACGCGCACCCGATGGACGCGATCCGCACCGCCGTGTCCTTCATGGGCATGGAAGACCCGGACACGGCCGACGTGTCCGAGCCCGCGCAGCGGCGCAAGGCGATGCGCCTGCTGGCGAAGATCCCGACCGCGGTGGCCGCCGCGCACCGGCTGGGCAAGGGCGAGGAGCCGATCGCGCCCGACGCCGCGCTGCCCTTCTGCGAGAACTTCTTCCACATGGTGTTCGGGCGCGTGCCGCAGCCCGAGGTCATCAAGGCCTTCGACGTCTCGATGATCCTGTATGCCGAGCACACCTTCAACGCATCCACCTTCACCGCGCGCACCATCACCTCGACGATGGCGGACATGCACGGCGCCATCACCGGCGGCATCGCCGCACTCAAGGGCCCGCTGCACGGCGGCGCCAACGAGGCGGTGATGCACATGCTCAAGGAGATCCCCAGCCCGGAGGCGGCGTCGTCCTGGCTGGAGGGCAAGTTCGACCACAAGGCGCTGGTGATGGGCTTCGGCCACCGCGTCTACAAGAACGGCGACTCGCGCGTGCCGACGATGAAGAAGTACGCCGAGGTGATGGCGCGCGTGGTGGGCGACGAGCGGTGGATGCGCACCTCCGCCGTGCTCGCCGACATCATGCTGACGCGCAAGAACATCCACCCGAACCTCGATTTCCCGGCCGGGCCCGCCTACTACCTGATGGGCTTCGACATCCCGCTCTTCACGCCGATCTTCGTGTGCTCGCGCATCACCGGATGGGCGGCGCACGTGATCGAGCAGGGGCGCGACAACCGGCTGATCCGCCCGCTCTCGCTCTACACGGGCGTGGAGCAGCGGCAGGTGACTCCCATCGCGCAGCGCGGCTGATTCACCTGCGATTCACGAGGGCCGTGCGAGGTGACTCGCGCGGCCTTTTTGATTCGCGCGCGACGAAAATGCAGGTGCAGGTGCAGATTGTGTTTGACACGCAACTCGCCGATTCAGATAGCGTTCCGCGTGTGCGCATCGCACGTCGATTCGTCCAGCAACGCGAGAGCGAGAAGGTGGCGAGGAAACGTGGAGGCGAACGCGCAGCAGGAAGGACGATCCTTGCCACTCGACCTGGATCACGCCTCGCGACGGACCACGTGGATGGCACGATGCCGCCGCGCCCGGCGTGCGGGCGCTTCCTCCGCCACTCCCCGAACCACTGGCCGCGGCATCGCGTCGCGGCATGCCACGCGCGCGCCGCGCGCCAAGGAGATCTTCCCATGACCGACACCACCGAGACCACGCCGCGCGCCATGGCGATGGCGATGGCGACCACGCGCCGCACCTCGGCGAAGAAGCCCGCTTCCACCGCGCGCGGCCGCGTCGCCGCCGCCGGCGCGAAGAAGGCGGCGCCCGCCGCGAAGAAGGCCGCGCCCGCCAAGAAGGCGACGGCCGCGAAGAAGGCGGCGCCCGCCAAGCGCGCGGCGCCCGCGAAGAAGGCCGCGCCCGCGAAGCGCGCCGCGCCCGCCAAGAAGGCCGCGCCGAAGGCCGCCGCGAAGAAGGCCGCCCCCGCGAAGAAGGCCACCGCCGCCAAGAAGGCCGCTCCTGCGAAGAAGGCCGCGCCGAAGGCCGCCGCCAAGAAGGCTGCGCCCGCGAAGAAGGCCGCGCCCGCGAAGAAGGCCACCGCCGCCAAGAAGGCCGCTCCTGCGAAGAAGGCCGCGCCGAAGGCCGCCGCGAAGAAGGCCGCGCCGGCCAAGAAGGCTGCTCCGGCGAAGAAGGCCGCCGCGCCCAAGAAGGACCCCGCGCTGGTCGAGCGCGCGAAGAAGGCGGCCGCCACCCGCGCCGCCAAGAAGGCCGCCGCGGCCGCCGCCGCTTCCGCG
>JALHNW010000055.1 GCA_022843345.1 Rubritepida sp.
CGCTTCGTCACCGACCCCCCCGGCAAGGGCCGCGAGCGCCGCCGCGCGCCGGAGATGCTGGACGCCGTCTGGGACGCGCTGGCCGCGGCGAAGCGCCGCGTGCTGATCCTCTCGCCGTATTTCGTGCCGGGCCGGCGCGGCGCCCGCAGCCTGGCCGCCCTGCGCCGCCGCGGGGTGGAGGTGTCGGTGCTGACCAACTCGCTGGCGGCGACGGACGTGCTGGCCGTGCATGGCGGCTACGCCCGCTACCGCCGCCGCCTGCTGCGCGCGGGGGTGACGCTGCACGAGATGAAGCGCGGCGGGCAGCAGGGCGGCAGCCTGCTCGGCTCGGGCAAGGCCAGCCTGCACACCAAGGCCTTCGTGGTGGATGACGAGGAGATCTTCGTCGGTTCCTACAACCTCGACCCCCGCTCGGCCTACCTGAACACGGAGGGCGGCGCCTTCGTGCGCCACCCGGCGCTGGCGGAGCGGCTGGCGGCGGAATTCGCCCGCCTCACCGCGCCCACGCATTCCTGGCGCGTCAGCCTCGCAGGCGGCCGGCTGGAGTGGCGCGACGCGGATGAGGCGCTGCACCACGAGCCGGACACGCCGCTGTCACGCCGCGTCCTTGCCCGCATCCTTGGCTGGCTGCCGATCGAGGCGCATCTGTAGGCGCTGCCGCCGCTCGCCCAGCGCCGCGCCGATGCGCGAGAACCATGGGGCGCGCGCACGCTCCTCCATGGACGGCGCCAGGTGCACCAGGATGGGCCGGTGGTCCGAGCGGCCGGCCATCAGCGTGCGCGCGCCCGTGCAGGCCAGCCCGCGCGCCAGGCAGCGGTCCAGCCGCACCGGCACGACGTCGCCCGAGACGTGGGTGGCCTCGCGCGGGCCCACGTCGCGGAAGCCGGGCAGCAGGTGGTGCCCCAGCATGTTGAAGTCGCCCAGGATCGCCGCGCGCTCGGGCAGGGAGCGGGCGATGGTGCGCAGCTGCCGGCGGTTCAGCACCTGGCCGTGCGAGAGGTGGACGTTGGCCACGGTGAAGCCCCCGCAATCCAGCAGCAGGCAGACCCGCCTGAACATCGCGCCGCGCTGGAGCGGCAGCACCACGGGCGGCACGCGCAGCTCATGCGGGCTCCAGGCCGCCAGCCCGTGGATGCGGCCGGGGAGGTTGGAGCGGAAGTAATGGCCGCCGATGAGGTCCGGCAGGCGGTCCATCGCCTCCGTGGCCTCCTGCATCAGGAACAGGGCAGGGCGCTCGCGCTGCACCAGGCGCGCGACCTCCTCGATCCTCGCACCCACCGTGTGCAGCAGGTTCCAGGACACGACCTTGGCGGAAGAATGGGTCACCGGGGCAGGCACTCCTGTGGGGATGGGGCCGCAACGCCGCATGGCGGCGCCCGTCACCCCGGCGATCCTCCCACGCGGATGCTTACTTGGTGACGAAGGCCTTTTCCACCACGAAGCTGCCGGGCGCGTTGTTGGTGCCCTCGACGAAGCCGCGCGCCTCCATCAGCGCCTTGCAGTCGGCGTTCATGGCCTCCGAGCCGCAGATCATCACGCGGTCATGCGCGGGGTCCAGCGGGGCCACGCCCGCCTCGCGCTCGGCCGCGCCGGATTCCAGGCGGGTGGTGATGCGGCCCATGACCGGGAAGGACTCGCGCGTCACGGCGGGGAGGTAGGTGAGCTTGGCGCGCACGTCCTCGCCCAGCAGCTCGTGGTCCGGCAGTTCCTGGGTGATGTAGTCGCGGTAGGCGAGTTCCTTCGCCTCGCGCACCGTGTGCGCCACGATCACGCGGTCGTACTTCGCGTAGGCCTCGGGGTCGCGCATCAGGGACATGAAGGGGGCGAGGCCGGTGCCGGTGGCCAGGAACCACAGGTTGCGGCCGGGCAGCAGGTTGTCGAGGATCAGCGTGCCCACCGGCTTGCGGCCGATCAGCACCTTCTCGCCCACCCGGATGTGCTGGAGGCGCGAGGTGAGTGGCCCGTCCGGCACCTTGATGGACAGGAACTCCAGGTGCTCCTCCCAGGCCGGCGAGACCATGGAATAGGCCCGCACCAGCGGCTTGCCGCCGACGACCAGCCCGATCATGGCGAACTGGCCGGAGGTGAAGCGCAGCGTGGGGTCGCGCGTGCAGGTGAAGGAGAACAGCCGGTCCGTCCAATGGTGGACGGATGTCACCTCCTCGGCGAAGAAGCCCGGGGGGGCGGAGGCGATCTGGTCGTAGCCCGTGTCCATCATGGAAGCGGGGTTTGCCGCCGGTGACGCCCGGGCGCAAGCGGTGCAGCATGGGCCATGGACGAATACCAGCCCCCCGCCGACCCCGCGACCGACCCGCCCCTCGGCCCCCTGGTGGACCCCACGCCCCGCCCGCTGCCCGCGCGCATCCCCCATCGCGGCCGCGTGGTGGAGCTGGAGCCCCTGCACGTGCGCCACGCGCCCGACCTGTGGCGGGCCGCGCAGTCCGGCGGCGCCGACGCTTCCTGGGCCTACCTGGGTTACGGACCTTTCCCGTCGGAGGCGGCGATGCGCGCCCATGTCGGCGCCTTCGCCACCCAGCACGACCCCATGGCCTGGGCGGTGCGCCCGCACGCCAGCGGCACGGCGGATGGCTGGCTGACGCTGATGGAGATCCAGCCATCCCAGGCGCACATCGAGCTGGGCCACATCTGGTTCAGCCCGCGCATGCAGCGCACCCGGGCGGCCACGGAGGCCATGTTCCTGCTCCTGCGCCACGCGATGGACGAGCTGGGCTACCGCCGGCTCACCTGGAAGTGCAACGCGCTGAACGCCCCCTCGCGCCGCGCCGCCGCCCGGCTGGGCTTCACCTACGAGGGCACCTTGCGCAACGTCGCGGTGGTGAAGGGGCGGCGGCGCGACACCGCCTGGTTCTCCATCCTGGACGAGGAATGGCCGGCGCGGCGCGGCGCCATCGAGGCCTGGCTGGACGACGCCAACTGGGATTCCGCCGGCCGGCCGCGCGCCCCGCTGGCGCGCTGAGCGGCGGGTTTGACGGCGCTGCAACCGCGCCGTCACGCCACCGTCATCCGCGGGGGCTACCGGCGTGGGGTCCGAACCCTCCGGGAGACCACCGATGCGCCGAATCCTGCTCGCCTCCGCCGCGCTCATCTGCGCGCTGCCCGCCCTGGCCGACACCCGCTTCGAGGCGGTGCTGGCGGGCCACGCGCTGCTGCCCGCCGCCAGCTTCGTCGCACCCCCCGCCGGCGCGCCGGCCTCGCTCGCCACCTCCGGCCGCTTCGCCGGGCCGGGCAACGAGCGGGTGGAGCGCCAGGGCGCCGTGCCGGGCGACACGGGGGCGATGCATGGCCGCCGCCCGACCGGGCTGTCCTTCCCCTTCGCCGGGCAGCCGGTGCAGGGTTTCTCGGGCATCAAGCCGGCCGGCGACGGCTCCTTCTGGGTCACGCAGGACAACGGCTTCGGCAACCGGCGCAACAGCGCCGACGCGCTTCTCATGCTCCACCGCATCCGCCCGGATTTCCGCGCCGGGGGCGTGGCGATCGAGCGCACGGTGTTCCTGTCCGACCCCGACCGCGTCGCGGGCTTCCCCATCGTGAACGAGCACACGGAGTCGCGCCTGCTGACGGGCGCGGATTTCGACCTCGAATCCATCCAGCCCATGGCCGACGGCTCCTTCTGGCTGGGCGAGGAGTTCGGCCCCTTCCTGCTGCACGTGGACGCCCAGGGCCGGCTGCGCCGCGTGGTGGGGACGGTGCTGGACGGCCAGCCCATCCGCTCGCCCGACCACCCGGCGATGCAGGTCGCCGCCACGCCCACCGCGGGCGTTGCCTACCGCGCCCGCCGCTCCGGCGGCTACGAGGGCATGGCGATGACGCCCGACGGCAGCCGCATCTGGGCGATGCTGGAGCAGCCGCTCTTCGCCCCCGGCGGCGACCAGCCCGAGGGCCAGTTCCTGCGCGTGCTGGAGCTGGACACGGCGCGCGGCGAATGGACGGGCCGCTCGGTGCGCTTCCGGCTGGAGCCGGGTGCGACGGCCATCGGCGACTTCAACTTCATCGACGAGCGCCGCGCGCTGGTGATCGAGCGCGACAACGGCGAGGGCGACCCGGGGCTGGCCTGCGCCCAGGGCGTGCAGCCCACCGCCGCCGCCCCCTGCTTCCCGCTGCCCGCGCGCGTGAAGCGCGTGACGCTGGTGGACATGGGCGCGGTGGATGCCGAGGGCTTCGTGCGCAAGCTGGGTCACGTGGACCTCATGGCGATCCGCGACCCCGAGCGGCTGGCGCGCCAGCGCGGCGACCGCCCGGCCGGCGCGGCCGACGACGTGCTGACGATGCCCTTCTTCACCATCGAGAACGTGGCGATGGTGGACGCCGACCACATCATCGTCGGCAACGACAACAACCTGCCCTTCAGCGCCGGCCGCCACCTGCTGCGGGCGGATGACAACGAGCTGCTGCTGCTGCGCGTGCCCGAGCTGCTGCGGGCACGCTGACGGCTTGCGCGGGCGCCGTCCCTGCCTAACATGCCAGGCCGCCGCCCGAGGACTTTCCCAGCATGACCGCCGACGATCCCGTCCACGCCTTCGTTCCAGGGCCGCGCGCCACGATGGCGCCCACCGGCCACGGTCCGCTGGACGGCCTTTCCTTCGCGGTGAAGGACCTGTTCGACGTGCAGGGCCACCCGACCACCTACGGCAACCCCGACTGGGCGCGCACCCACCCCGTCGCCGCCGCCACCGCGCCCGCCGTGCTGGCGCTGCTGGAGGCCGGCGCCAGGCTGGTGGGCAAGACCAAGACGGTGGAGCTCGCCTTCGGCCTCACCGGCGAGAACATCCACCACGGCACGCCCGTGAACCCGAAGGCGCCGGACCGCTTCCCGGGCGGCTCCTCCTGCGGCTCCGCGGCCGCGGTGGCGGCGGGGCTGGTGGATTTGGCGCTGGGCTCGGACACCGGCGGCTCGGTGCGGATCCCGGCCTCCTATTGCGGCGTCTTCGGCATCCGGCCCAGCTGGGGCGCGGTGTCGCTGACGGGCGCGCGGGCCCTGGGGCCGGCCTTCGACACCTGCGGGTGGTTCGCCCGCTCCGCCCGCGTGCTGCGCCTGGCCGGCGACGCACTGCTGCCGCCCGAGGTGCATTCCCCGGAGTCGCTCGGCCCGGTGCTGAAGGCGCAGTCAGTCTGGATCAACGCCGAGCCCGCCACCGCCGCCGCCCTGCTGCCCGCCTTCGAGGCGCTGGAGCAGGTGGTGGGCCTGGGCGTGGCCGTGCGCGTCGAGGGCTTCCCCGGCATCCTGGACCGCACCTACGAGGCCTTCCGCTGCATCCAGGCGCAGGAGGCCTGGGCGACGCTCGGCTCGTGGATCGAGGCGACGAAGCCCAGCTTCGGCCCCGGCGTGGGCGAGCGCTTCGCCGCGGCGAAGGCGATGAGCCCGGACAAGGCGGCGGAGGGGCGGCACTTCCGCGCCCGGTTCTGCCAGCGCATCCGCGCGGTGCTCGCCGGCGGCGGGGTGTTCGCCTACCCGACATCGCCCATGCCCGCGCCGCTGCTCTCCGCCTCGCTGGCCGAGCAGGACGCGGTGCGCGCGCGCAGCATGGGCGTCACCGCCATCGCGGGCCTGGTGGGGCTGTGCGAGGTGAGCATCCCGGCCGGGCAGGTGGGCGGCGCGCCCGTCGGGCTCTCGCTGGTGGCCGGTCCGGGCCGGGACCGCGCGCTGCTGGCGCTGGCCGAGCGCGTCTCCCAGGCGATGGGGCTGGAGGCGGCATGATCATCCGCGACGCGACCGCGGCGGACGTCCCCCAGATCGCCGCCATCTACGCCCACCACGTCCGAACCGGCACCGGCACCTTCGAGGAGGAGCCGCCGGACGAGGCCGAGGTCGCCGCCCGCCTCGCCAAGGTGCAGGACCACGGCTGGGCCTGGCTGGTGGCCGACCATGAGGGGCAGGTGCAGGGCTACGCCTACTACGCCCAGTTCCGCGACCGCAGCGCCTACCGCTTCACCGCCGAGGACAGCATCTACGTGCGCGACGACGTGCGCGGAATGGGCGTGGGCAAGGCGCTGGTCCAGGCCCTGCTGGACCGCGCCGCCGCGCAGGGCTTCCGCCAGATGCTGGCCGTGATCGGCGACAGCGAGAACGTCGGCTCCATCGGCCTGCACGCCTCGCTGGGCTTCCGCACCGTCGGCACCATGCGCGCGGTCGGGCTGAAGTTCGGCCAGTGGGTGGACGTGGTGACGATGCAGCGCGCGCTGGGGGAGGGCGAGAAGGGCCTGCCGCCGGACTGAGGCCTATTTCGGCGCGGGCTTGTCCTTGGTGTCGCGCAGCCAGATCACGCTCAGGCGCTCGGCGGCCGGCGCCGGGGCAGGCTTCGGCGGCGCCGCAACCGGCTTCGCGGCAGGTGCCTTGCCCTTGGTCGTCCGCGTGTCGTCGGTGGTGCCCGCCATGGCCCAGATAATGCCGTGCGCCGGGCGCGCCGGCATCCCGGTGGACTACTTATCCGTTATGTTCCCGTATGTTGGACGCTGACAGCCGGCCCCCCGGCGGGCATGGTGGGCCGATGGCCGCCCCCCGCCAAGCCCGCACCCTGCGGCGCCACCTGCTGCTGCTCGTGCTGCTGGCCTTCGCGCCCATGCTGCTGGTCGGCCTGCTCACCGCCGGCGAGTTGGCGCTGCGCCTGCGCGAGGCGCGCGAGGAGCGGCTGGCCGCCACCGCGCAATCCGCCCTGCGGGCGCTGGAGCGCGAGGTGGACGCCGTCGCGCTGATGCTGAGCACCCTTGCCCTGTCCCCCACGCTGGACCGGCTGGATGGCGACCTGTCCGCCTTCCGTGCCGTCGCGACGGAGGCGGCGCGCCAGGTGGACGGCTGGGTCATCCTCACCGCCGCCGCGGCGCCGGAGCGGCCGCTGCTGAACACCCGCCTGCCGCCCGGCGCGGCCCTGCCGGCGACGCTGGAGGGGAGCCCGGCGCTCGCCGCGATTCGCGACGGGCAGCGGGCGGTGCGCAGCCTCCATCCGCCCGACGATTCCTCGGCGGGCTTCGTCGCCGTCGCCGTGCCGGTGATGCGCGGGGGGCAGGTGGCGGGGGCCCTGTCCGTGCCGCTCGAGCAGGGCCGGCTGTCGCGGGTGCTGGCCGCCCAGGAGATGAGCCGGCCCGGCCAGGCGATCTTCGCCCTCACGGCCGACTTCCGGCTGATCGCCCGCGCGCCGCCCATGCCCGGGCCGGTCACCGCCCCGGACGCCCTGCGCGAGGCGATCGGGGAGCGGCCCGCCGGCATGGTGCGCAGCGCCGGGCTGGACGGGCGCGACAGCGTCATCGCCTTCCGCCGCATGGCCGAAACCGGCTGGATCGTGGGCATGCGCGAGCCAGCGCCCGATTTCGAGGCGTCCTGGCAGGAGCCGGCGCTGAAGCTGCTGATGCTGGCTTTGGCGCTGCTGACCGGCGGGCTGCTGATCGCCTCCTGGCAGGCGCGCCGGCTGTCGCGCCCGCTCGCCGTGCTGGCCGGGCACCCGGCCACGGAGGGCTCCACCGCCCGCGTGGCGGAATACGAGGAGCTGGAGCGCGCGGTCCGCCGCATGGAGGAGGCGCTGCGCCGCGAGGCGGAGAACAGCGCCCGCACGGCCGGCGAGAACCTCCAGCTCGCCTCGGAGGCGGAAAGCGACCGCCGCCTGCTGTCCTCCGTGATGCAGAGCGTGCCCGACCCGATCTTCGTGAAGGACCTCGACCTGCGCTACGTGCTGATCAACGAGGCCGGCGCCTCCGTGATCGGCCGCCCGATTGAGGAGATCATCGGCGGCACCGACGACGAGTTCTTCCCGCCCGACATCGCCGCCTCCATCACGCGCACGGACCGCACGGTGATAGACGCGGAGCTGCTGCGCGAGCAGGAGGAGCGCGTGGTGACGCCCGAGGGGCGCGAGATCTGGTTCCTGTCGCTGAAGGCCCCGTGGCGGGACGGGCGCGGCGAGGTTGCCGGCCTCCTCGGCGTTGCGCGCGACGTGACGGAGCGCAAGCTCACCGAGCAGCGCCTGGCGCGCGCGGAGGCCGCAATGCGCCGCATCGCGCGCGCCGATTCGATGGCGGCGATGAGCGTGGGCCTGGCGCACGAGCTGAACCAGCCGCTCACGGCCGCCAACAACTACCTGCGCGCCGCGAACCGCCTGTCCGCCGGCGACCCGCCCGACCCCGCCCGCCTCGCCATGGCGCGCGAGGCGATGGGCGAGGCCGCGGGCCAGGTGGTGCGCGCGGGCGAGATCATCCACCGCCTGCGCGACTTCGTGAATCGCGGCGACACCGAGCGCCGGCGCATCGAGCTGGGCGTGCTGGCGCTGGAATCCGTCACCATGTCGCGCTCTGCCCGCGGCAGCGACGCCGCACCCGTGCCCGTGGTGATGGACGGCCGCAGCCATCTGGTGATGGGCGATCCCGTGCAGCTCCAGCAGGTGGCGGTGAACCTGCTGCGCAACGCGCTGGAGGCGGTGGAGGGCGTCCAGCCGCCGCGCGTGATGCTGCGCCTGTCCCAGGCCGGCGGGATGATCCGCCTGGAGGTGGAGGACAACGGCCCCGGCATCGCGCCCGAGGTGCTGGAGCGGCTGTTCGAGCCGTTCCAGTCCACCAAGGCCGACGGCATGGGCGTGGGCCTGTCCATCTGCCGCGCCATCGTGGAGGCGCATGACGGCGTGCTGGAGGCGCTGCCGCTGGATGGCGGCGGCACCGTGATGCGGATGACGCTGCCCGCCGCGCCGCCTAGCCCGGCATGACGGGCGCGGCGGCGGCGGCGGCCGGCCA
>JALHNW010000056.1 GCA_022843345.1 Rubritepida sp.
AGGCCTCGCCGGGCGCGGCGGCGGCCTGGATGCGCGCGGCGACGTGGGCCACGCTGCCCGTCGCGTCCAGCGCGCGCAGGTTCCCCGAATGCACGGCGTGGACGATGAAGTCGCCCGAGTGGACGCCGACGCGAAGCCGCAGCGCCGGGAAGCGCGCCCCCACCGCCGCCAGCATGGCCCGCGCGGCGAGGCAGGCGGCCAGCGCGTGGTCCTCCTGCGAGCGGGGCGCGCCGAACAGCGCCATCACGCCGTCGCCCATCACGCGGTTGATCGTGCCGCCGGCGGCGGCGATGCTCGCGCCCATCGCCTCCAGCGCGCCGCGCAGCAGGTCCAGCGCCTCGTCGCCCTCGGCATCCTCCACCAGGGCGGAGGAATCCACGATGTCGGCGAACAGGATGGTGGCGAGCTTGTTCTCGTCCTCGACATCGTCGAACGCCATCGCCACCCCGCCCCCCGGCTCGCGCGATACAGGCCATGGCGCTCATGGGAAGGCAAGGGGCGACTTGCGGCGGGCGGGGAGCAGGCAAACATCGGTGGGATGTCCAAGCCGGCCCTGCTGTTCCTCCTCCTCTTCCTGCTCCCCGTCGCCCTGTCCTTCCTGCTGCACCAGCGCAACGGCATCGGGGCCGGCTGGCCGGTGGCCGACCGCTCCTCCGCCGGGCTGCTGCCGGACCCGGCGGCGCACCGCGAGGCGATGGTGCGGGTGCTGGCCGCCCCCACCGTGTCCTGGCGCGGGGCGGTGGCGCTGCATTGCTGGATCGTGCTCAAGCCCGAGGGCGCGGCGCGCTTCCGCCGCTACGACTACACCGCCTGGGGCGAGCCGATCCGCCTGGACGGCTTCGCCCCCGACGGGCGCTGGTTCGGCCGCGCGCCGGAGCTGGTGTTCGGCGCCGACGGCCCGGCCGCGGCCGCCATGATCCCGCGCATGGAGGCGGCGATCGCCGAGTACCGCTGGCGCGAGCGCGGCCATTACCGCGCCTGGCCCGGCCCCAACAGCAACACCTTCGTGCAGGCGGTGCTGGAGGCGGTGCCCGAGGCCCATGCCGTGCTGCCGCCCAACGCCGTGGGCAAGGACTTCCCGCATGACGGGCGCTGGCTGCGCCCCACCGCCTCGCGCACCGGGCTGCGGCTGTCGCTGGGGGGCGTGCTGGGCGTGACGCTGGGGTGGGTGGAGGGGCTGGAGGTGAACATCCTGGGCGCGGTGGCCGGGCTGGACTGGCGGCGGCCGGCGATCAAGCTGCCCGGCCTGGGGCGGATCGGCATGGCGGCCTGACGCCCGCATCGGGGACATGCGTGCCACGCCCCCGCGGCATGGCCCCGGAACGCTTCCGGCGCCCCGCCCCGGATTCGCGTGATTTTTCCGCGCCCCCCGGGGGAGGTGCCGCGGCCCTTTCCGGCGGCCCGCGGGGAAAACGCGAAAAATCTTTGCCCACGCCCGCGATGGCGCTTGCATCGCCCGGCCAGGGGGCGTATCTGCCCCCTCACAAGACGCAGTACGCACGTGCCTCTGGCCCCAGGCCCCCGGGGCCGCCACGGTTTTGGCGGCTCACGCGGCGCAAGGTTTACGCAACGACGTCAAGCGTTCTGGCAACCCCGTCCCGCAAGGGGCGGTTCTTCCGTGGTCGCTGGTTCGTTCGACCGTTTCGTCAATCTGGGGCCGCCCCTGCCGGGGCCGGTTCCCCTTGCTTGTGGAGGGTGGTGCGATGACCCCGAAGGTCGCTCGCTTTCTCGCGAAGGTCCAGCCGGCGACGCCGTGCCTGGTGCTGGACGTGGACCGCGTGGAGGAGAACTTCCGCCGGCTGAAGTCCGCCCTGCCGCTCGCGCGCATCTACTACGCGGTGAAGGCCAACCCCGCCGCCCCGATCCTGGAGCGGCTGACCGGCCTTGGCTCCTTCTTCGACGCCGCCTCGCTGCGCGAGGTCGAGATGTGCCTGGAATCCGGCGCCCAGCCCGCGCGCATCTCCTACGGCAACACCATCAAGAAGGAGCGCGACATCGCGGCCGCCTTCGCCGCCGGCGTGCGCATGTTCGCCTTCGACAGCGAGGCGGAGCTGCAGAAGCTCGCCCGCTCCGCCCCCGGCGCGTCCGTGTACTGCCGCATCCTGGTCGGCAATGACGGGGCCGAGTGGCCGCTGTCGCGCAAGTTTGGCTGCGAGGCCGAGATGGCGCGCGGCCTGATGGTGCAGGCCAAGGCGCTGGGCCTCGACGCCTTCGGGCTGAGCTTCCACGTGGGCTCGCAGCAGGTGAAGACGGCCGCCTACGAGGCCGCCATCGCCAAGGTCGCCATGCTGTTCACCGACCTGAGCGAGGCCGGCGTGAAGCTGCGCATGGTCAACCTCGGCGGCGGCTACCCCGTGCGCTACAAGAGCGAGGTGCCCGAGATCGGCGCCTTCGGCGACGCCATCATGGGCGCGATGACGAAGCACTTCGGCAACGCCCTGCCCGAGATCGTGGTGGAGCCGGGCCGCTTCCTGGTGGCGGACGCCGGCGTGGTGCAGAGCGAGGTCGTCCTCGTCTCCCGCAAGGGTGCGGACGACCCGGTGCGCTGGGTCTACCTCGACATCGGCCGCTTCGGCGGGCTGGCGGAGACGGAGGGCGAGGCGATCAAGTACGCCATCGCCACGGCGCATGACGGCACCCAGGAAGGCCCGGTCACCATCGCCGGCCCGACCTGCGACAGCACCGACACGCTGTACGAGAAGAGCAACTACCGCCTGCCGCTCGCCCTGCGCGACGGCGACCGAATCGAGCTGCTGGCCACGGGCGCCTACGTGACCACCTATGCCAGCCAGAAGTTCAACGGCTTCTCGCCGCTGGACGAGCACTACATCTGAGCATCCCGGCCCGGCGCGCGACCCGCGCCGGGCCTTTCCTTTCCAGCCGCGCCGATCCCGGTTAGCCTCCGGCCATGGACGAGATCGACCGGAAGATACTCCTCGCGGTCCAGGCCGACGGCGCCGCCGGCCTCGCCGAGATCGCCAAGGTCGCCGGCCTGTCCGTCTCCGCCACCGCCGAGCGTCAGAAGCGGCTGGAGGAGCGCGGGCTGATCCGCGGCTGGCACGCCGCCCTCGACCCCGCGCTCGTCGGCGTCCCGCTGCTGGCCTTCCTGCGGCTGGACATGCGCCCGGGCCGGGAGGACACGGCCTTCCGCCGCCTTGTGCGCCGGCAGGAGGCGGTGCTGGAATGCCACCAGCTCACCGGCGAATGGTCCTACCTGCTGAAGCTGCGCGTGCCGGGCATCGAGGCGCTGGACGCCCTGATCGGCGACGAGATCCGCCCCCTGCCGGGGCTGGAGCGCCTGTCGGTTGAGATCGCGCTGGCCTCGGTGAAGGAGACGGCGCTGCTGCCCGTGCCCCCGGTGCCGGAGGAGGACGAGTAGCGCGACCTTCCATTCGCGCCGCGATCCATTACATCCGGTTTACGAATCCGGGAACCGCCATGCACCGCCTGCTCGCCGCCGCGCCCTTGGCGCTGGTCCTGTCCCTGCCCGCCGCCGCGCAGGAGGCCCGCCCGCAATGGCGCCTGGACCTGGAGGCAGGGGCAAGCTTCGTGGCGCGCAACGACGTCCGCATCCCCTCGCGCGGCGGCACGGAATTCGACCTCGCCGCGTTGCAGGGCAGCCCCGTCTCGCCGCTCGTGCGGGCGGGGGTCGAGTGGGACCCCTGGCAGCGCCACGGCTTCCGCCTGCTGTACCAGTACCTGCGCAGCGAAGGCACGGGCGCGCTGCCCAGCGCCACCGCCTTCGCCGGGCGCAACTTCGCGCCGGGGGAGGGGACGACCGGCACCTACCGCTTCGACACCTGGCGCGCCACCTACCGCTACACCCTGGTGGACACCGCCGGGTTCCGCCTCCGCGTCGGCGCCACGCTGCTGCTGCGCGACGCCGAGATCCGGCTGCGGCAGGGCGGCGTGACGGCGCGCGACAGCGACATCGGCGTGGTGCCGCTGCTGCACGCCTCCTTCGACTGGCGCTTCGCCCCCGCCTGGACGCTGCGCGGGGAGATCGACGCGCTGGCCGCCTCGCAGGGACGGGCGATAGACCTCGGCCTGCGCGTGGCGCGCGACCTGTCGCCGGGCTGGGAGGCCAGCGCGGGCTGGCGGATGCTCGATGGCGGGGTGGGCAATGACAGCGTGCGCAACTTCGCGCGCTTCCACGGCCTCACCGCAGGCGTCGCCTACCGGTTCTGAGGGGCGCGCCGCTTGAACCGCGCTCCAGTTCGCGCTATGTTCCAGCAATGGCCAAGGATCGCGCGCGCTACGTCTGCCAGGGTTGCGGGGCGGTCCATCCCAAGTGGCAGGGCCGCTGCGACGGTTGCGGCGAATGGAACACCCTGCAGGAGGAGGCGCCCCAGCCCACCCCTGGCCCCGGCGGCCGGCTGGCGCGCGGCAAGGGGCTGGACTTCGTTGGCCTGAAGGGCCGGGACGCCCCGCCGCCGCGCCATTTGTCCGGCATGGCCGAGTTCGACCGCGTGCTGGGCGGCGGCTTCGTCCCCGGCTCCGCCGTGCTGGTCGGCGGCGACCCGGGCATCGGCAAGAGCACCATCCTGCTCCAGGCCGCGGCCCGCATGGCGGGTGCGGGCAAGCGCGTCCTCTACATCTCGGGCGAGGAGGCGGTGGAGCAGGTGCGGCTGCGCGCCCGCCGCCTGGGCCTCACCGAGGCGCCGATGGCGCTGGCCAACGCCACCGCCCTGCGCGACATCACGGCCAGCCTGGAGGCGGAGAAGGACGCCGCCCTGGTGGTGATCGACTCCATCCAGACCATGTGGCTGGACGCGCTGGACAGCGCGCCTGGCACCGTGGCCCAGGTGCGCGCCTGCGCGGCCGAGCTGATCCGCACCGCCAAGGCGCGCGGCTTCGCCCTCGTCCTGGTCGGCCACGTCACCAAGGAAGGCACGCTCGCCGGCCCGCGCGTGCTGGAGCACATGGTGGATGCCACCCTGTACTTCGAAGGCGACCGCGGCCACCAGTTCCGCATCCTGCGCGCCGTGAAGAACCGCTTCGGCGCCACCGACGAGATCGGCGTCTTCGAGATGACGGAGGGCGGGCTGGTCGAGGTCGCCAACCCCTCCGCGCTGTTCCTGGCCGAGCGGCGGGGCAACATCTCCGGCAGCGCCGTCTTCGCGGGGCTGGAGGGCACGCGCCCCGTGCTGGTGGAGATCCAGGCGCTGCTGGCGCCCTCCTCGGGTGGCAGCCCGCGGCGGCAGGTGGTGGGCTGGGATGGGGGGCGCCTGTCCATGCTGCTGGCGGTGCTGGAAAGCCGCTGCAACCTCACCTTCGCGCAGGCGGACGTGTACCTGAACATCGCCGGCGGGCTGCGGATCAACGAGCCGGCGGCCGACCTGGCCGTGGCCGCCGCCCTGGTGAGCGCCATGACCGACCGCCCCACCGCACCCGACGCGGTGTATTTCGGCGAGGTGGGCCTGTCCGGCGAGGTGCGCCAGGTGGCTCAGGCGGAATCACGGCTGCGGGAGGCGCGCAAGCTGGGCTTCGGCGCGGCCGTGCTGCCCCGGCGCGTGGCGCGCGGAAGCAAGCAGCCCGCCCCGATCGAGGGGCTGAGCCTGGACGAGATCGGCCACCTGGCGGACCTGGTGGCGCCGTTCGCGGCGCAGACGGTGAAGAAGAAGGCGGCTCAGCCGGCCTGACCGCGGCGCGCGACCATGTAGGCGCGCAGCACCGCGTTCATCCGCGTCTGGTAGCCCTTGCCCTCGCCGCGGAAGAATTCCACCACGTCGGGGTCCAGCCGCAGGGAGAGCAGCGTCTTCGGCCCGGGCGTGACGGGGATGGCATTCTTCCACCAGTCGCGCGGCAGGCCTGCCTCGCCGGGATCGCTGGCGATGGCGGCCTCCAGCTCCGCGCCGGTGATGCGGCGCGCGGCGTCGAGGTCCGACTTGATCCCCTCGTGCTGATGCCGGGCGCGGAGTTCATCCCGGGAAAAGCGTCTGATGTCGTTCTCGCTCATCGTCACGTGCCCTCCTCAGGGAAATGCAACGCACCACGTCACCGCGCATCACGAAGACAAGGGTTACGAACACGTCCTCCAGCAGCCCAGTGGCGCGCTGGCGCCGCTCGCCTGCCATCACCCGTGCCTCCTCGACCATGAAGGGGCCTTCGAAGATCAGCCAGGCATCCTCGAAGTCGAGGTGGTGCTTGGACCTGTTGGCGAGGCGCTTCGCCTCGTGCCACTCGAAATCCATCGTGCAAAGGCTCCTCGCATCGTTGCTTTCCTGCGCATCGAGGATCCTCCCCAGCCATTTTGTTGATTCGTGTGTAGCTACAAATGTGCTGCCTGTCAACGTGCCCTTCAACCCGCCGCCGATCCCCCCTAAACCCTCCCACTTCCCCGCAGCGCAGCATGGAGTCGGGCGCCGATGACCTGGGTGGACGCCGTCCTCCTCCTCGTGATGGTCCTCTCCGCCATCCTTTCCTTCCTGCGCGGCTTCGTGCGCGAGGTGCTGGGCATCGCCGCCTGGATCGGCGCCGCCTTCGCCGGCTTCGCCTTCCGCGGCCTGGTCCGCCCCTTCATGGACGAGCTGGTCCAGGCCGACTGGCTGGCAGACGGCCTCGCCGTCGCCGCCATCTTCCTCGTCGTGCTGATCCTGCTGAAGCTCGCCATCCACGTGCTGGCCGGCAGTATCCAGGCCAGCCCCCTGGGCGGCATCGATCGTTCGCTCGGCGCGCTGTTCGGGCTGGCGCGGGGCGTTTTCATCGCCATATTGGCCTATGCGCTGGCCGGGCTGCTCGAGCCCGACACGGCGCAGTGGCCGGCCCCTGTCCGCGAAGCCAGGAGCCTGCCGCATGTCGCCGATGGCGCGCGCTGGGTTGTGGGCCTGCTCCCGGAGGAGTATCGCCCCCGCATCGCCGCCCCGCCCGAGCGCCGCGTGCCCACGCAGGAGGACCTGCTGCGCCCGCCCGCCCGGAACCGCACCTGAGGGTCCCCCCGCACAATGTCCCTTCCGCACAGCGACGACGACAAGTTCCATGAGGAATGCGGCGTCATGGGCATCTGGCGCGGCAAGGACGCGGCCGCGCTGGCGGCACTCGGCCTGCACGCGCTCCAGCACCGGGGCCAGGAGGCGTCGGGCATCGTCACGCTGGACGAGGCCGGGGGCTTCCACGCCCACAAGGGGCTGGGCCTGGTGGGCGACATCTTCGGCGACGCCAAGGTGATGGCCAGCCTCCCCGGCACGGCAGCGGTGGGCCACAACCGCTACGCCACCACGGGCGAGACGGCGATCCGCAACGTCCAGCCCCTGTTCGGCGACTTCGAGTTCGGCGGCTTCGCGGTGGCCCACAACGGCAACCTCACCAACGCCGCCCAGCTGCGCCGCGCCCTCGTCCGGCGCGGCTGCCTGTTCCAGAGCACCACCGATTCCGAGGTGTTCATCCACCTCATCGCCATCAGCCTCTACACCACCGTGCTCGACCGGCTGATCGACGCGCTGAAGCAGGTGCAGGGCGCCTATTCCCTCGTTGGCCTGCACAACGGCGCGCTGATGGGCGCGCGCGACCCGCTGGGCGTGCGCCCCCTGGTGCTGGGCCGCCTGAATGACGGCTGGGTGCTGGCCTCCGAGACCTGCGCGCTGGACATCGTCGGCGCCGAGTTCGTGCGCGACATCGAGGCGGGCGAGATCGTCGTCATCGACGATTCCGGCGTGCGCAGCCTCAAGCCCTTCATGCCGGCGCGCGACCGCTTCTGCATCTTCGAGTACATCTACTTCGCCCGCCCCGATTCCGTGGTGGAGGGCACGCCCGTCTACGCCACGCGCAAGCAGATCGGCGCGCAGCTGGCGCGCGAGAGCGACGTGCCGGCCGACCTCGTCGTCCCCGTGCCCGATTCCGGCGTGCCGGCGGCCATGGGCTACGCCGCCCAGGCGGGCATCCCCTTCGAGCTGGGCATCATCCGCAACCACTACGTCGGCCGCACCTTCATCGAGCCGACGGACCAGATCCGCCACCTGGGCGTGAAGCTCAAGCACAGCGCCAACCGCGCGGCGCTGGAGGGCAAGCGCGTCATCCTGGTGGATGACAGCATCGTGCGCGGCACCACCAGCAAGAAGATCGTCGAGATGGTCCGCCAGGCGGGCGCGGCCGAGGTGCACATGCGCATCTCCTCGCCGCCCACCACCCACAGCTGCTACTACGGCATCGACACGCCCGACCGCGCCCACCTGCTGGCCGCCCAGCACGATGTGGCGGCGATGGCCAAGCTGATCGGCGTGGACAGCCTGGCCTTCATCTCGCTGGACGGCCTCTACCGCGCCCTGGGCCGCGACGGGCGCGACGCCGCCAACCCCGGCTATTGCGACGCCTGCTTCACCGGCGACTACGCCATCCCGCTCACCGACTGGCCGACGAACGAGGAGCAGCGCGCCAAGCTGCTGCAGCCCAGCCTGTGAAACAGGCCGGGCTGCAACAGCTTTTCCCGTGCCCTCACCGCGACCCGGCGAAGCCGGGCCGCTACGCCGGGCGCCCGCTCCGCGGGCTGGGCTTCGGCACCCTGAAGGGTGCCGGCGTCCGCCGTGCGGCCGCACCCTCGATGGGCGGTCCCGGATCTGCCGGGTGGCGCCTGCCGGCCGGCGCCCGCCTTCGGCTTCGGCCACCGTCGCTCGCTTCCGGAACCCCGCATGACCGATGATCGTCCCGTCGCCCTCGTCACCGGCGCGTCCCGCGGCA
>JALHNW010000057.1 GCA_022843345.1 Rubritepida sp.
AGGCGCAGGTGATGTTGCACAGCGTGCCGGTGTTGATCCACAGCGTCCGCAGCCCGCCCAGCGCCACGGCGGCGCGGCGCTCGCCCTTCGCGGTGAGGAGGGGGTCCTGGAACTTCGCGAAGGCGGTGGGGGACAAGGCGGCGTTCCTCCGTCGTGGGAAGGGGGGCGATGCGCGGGCTTGCCCCCGCTTCCTACGCCGCCGGGCGCGGCGAGGTTACGCGGACGCGGCGGACGCTACCGCAGCCGCTCCACCCGCACCCGCCCGTCCTGCCCGCCCACCGGGCGGCGGACGGCGTCGTCGAACTTCGCCGCCACGCGGGGGTCCACCTCGAACTGCGTCTCGCGGCCCAGGATGCGGATGCGCCCGATGGCGTCGCGCGTCACGTGGCCGCGGCGGCAAATGAAGGGCAGCAGCCACTTGGGGTCGGCGCCGTCCTCGCGGCCCACATCCATGCGGAACCAGTTGCCGGAAGCCGCCGCCGCCGGGTCGCGCCGCTCGCGCGGCGGGGGCGCCTGGCGCTCGGGGGCCTCGGCCAGTTCCTCGGGGGCCGGCAGGGGGGCGCGCAGCAGCTTCACCAGGGCGGTGGCCAGCGCCTCGGGCGTCGCGATGGCGGCCAGCGCGGCGCCGATGGCGGCGTCGCCATCCTCCGGCTCCTCCGCCAGCAGGGCGGTGGCGGCCTCGCGCAGGCGCTCGCCATCCTTGGCGCGCACCGCGTCCGCGCCCGGTGCGGGGACGATGGCGACGTTGAGCTTGGCACCCTGGAACAGCCGCTCGGCGATGCGACGGCGGTTGTGCGGCACCACCAGCCAGGAGATGCCCTTGCGGCCCGCGCGGCCCGTTCGGCCGGAACGGTGCAGCAGCGTCTCGGAATCGCGCGGCAGCTCGGCGTGGATGACGAGCGCGAGGTCGGGCAGGTCGATGCCGCGCGCCGCCACGTCGGTGGCCACGCAGACGCGCGCGCGCCCGTCGCGAAGGGATTGCAGGGCGCGGGTGCGCTCGGCCTGGGACAGCTCGCCCGACAGGGCCACGGTGGCGAAGCCGCGCTCCGTGAGGTTCGCGTGCAGGCGGTTCACCGCGGCGCGGGTGGCGCAGAACACCATGGCCAGGCGCGGGTCCTCGTGACGCAGGATGTTCACCACCGCGCGCTCGATCTCGTGCGGGGCGACGAGGGAGCCGCGGTACTCGATGTCGTTGTGCTGGCGCGCCTCGCTGCCCACCGCGATGCGTTTGGCGTCGCGCTGGTAGCGCTTGGCCATCTCGCCGATGCCCTTGGGCACGGTGGCGCTGAACATCAGGGTGCGGCGGGCCTCGGGCGCGGCGTCGAGGATCGCCTCCAGCTCCTCGCGGAAGCCGAGGTCGAGCATCTCGTCCGCCTCGTCCAGCACCACGGCCTTCAGCGCGGTGGCGTCGAGGTTGCCGCGCTCGATGTGGTCCCTCATGCGGCCGGGGGTGCCG
Source organism: Rubritepida sp. (assembly GCA_022843345.1). GTDB lineage: Bacteria > Pseudomonadota > Alphaproteobacteria > Acetobacterales > Acetobacteraceae > Roseococcus. The sequence goes on from JALHNW010000057.1 coordinate 1,457, forward strand.
ACGACGATGTGGGTGCCGCGCGACAGCACGCGCCGCTCGGCCAGCGGGTCCATGCCGCCGACGGCCGCGCCCACCACCCCGCCTGCGCGGGCGTAGAGCCAGGACAGCTCCGTCTTCACCTGCAGCGCGAGTTCGCGCGTGGGCGCCACGACCAGGGCCAGCGGCGCGCCCGGCGGGGGCATGCGCGCGGCGTCGCCCAGCAGCTCGCCGGCCAGCGCCATGCCGTAGGCGACCGTCTTGCCCGAGCCGGTCTGGGCGGAGACCAGCAGGTCCCGCCCCGCCAGCCCGTCCTCCAGCACGGCGGACTGCACGGGCGTCGGCTCCGCGTAGCCACGTTCGGCGAGGGCGGTGGCGAGGGGGGCGGGGAGCGCGGGGAAGGCCATGGTGGCGGGGTTTACGCCCGTTGCGTGCCCCCGCGCCAGCGGCGATGGCGCGGGGCTGCCCTGCCCCTCACGGCCGCAGCACCACCTTGATGCAGCCATCCTGCTTGTCGCGGAAGGTCTTGTACAGCTCCGGCGCCTCGTCGAGCCCGGCGCGGTGGGTGATGACGAAGGAGGGGTCTATCATCCCGCTCTCGATCAGCCGCAGCAGGTGGGGCATGTATTTCTGCACCGGCGTCTGCGCCATCTTGAAGGTGATGCCGCGGTTGATGGCGCTGCCGAAGGGGATCTTGTCCAGGAAGCCGCCATAGACGCCGACGACCGAGACGGTGCCGAAGTTGCGGCAGCAATGGATCGCCTGGCGCAGCACGGAGGGCTGGTCGGTGCCCATGAAGGTCGCCACCTTCACCCGGTCCACGATGGCGGCGAGGTTCGACGTGGGCGCGGGCTCCGTGCCCACGGCGTCTATGCAGGCATCCGCCCCGCGGCCCTTGGTGGCCTCCATGATGGCCTCGTAGACGTCCACCTCGCGGAAGTTCAGCGTCTCCGCGCCGCCCTTGCGCGCCATTTCCAGCCGCTCGGGCACCTCGTCGATGGCGATGACGCGCCCGGCGCCGAGCATGAGGGCGGAGCGGATGGCGAACTGCCCCACCGGGCCGCAGCCCCAGATGGCGATCGTCTCGCCGCCCGTGATGCCGCAGAAATCGGCGGCCATGTAGCCGGTGGGGAAGATGTCGCTCAGGAACAGCGCCTGCTCGTCATCCATGCCCTCGGGCACCTTGATCGGGCCCACGTCGGCGTAGGGCACGCGCAGGTATTCCGCTTGCCCGCCCGGGATGCCGCCCAGCAAATGCGAGTAGCCGAACAGCGCGGCGGGCGAGTTGCCCCACAGCTGCTTCGCCATGGCGAAGTTGGGGTTGGAGCGCTCGCAGCCCGAGAAGAAGCCCTTCTGGCAGAAGAAGCACTCGCCGCAGGAGATGGTGAAGGGCACCACCACGCGGTCCCCCACCTTCAGGCGCTTGCAGTCCTTTCCGACCTCCATCACCTCGCCCATCGTCTCGTGGCCCACCACGTCGCCCGACTTCATGGTGGGGATGACGCCATCCAGCAGGTGCAGGTCGGAGCCGCAGATGGCGCAGGAGGTGACGCGGATGATGCAGCCCGTGTCCTGCTCGATCCTGGGGTCGGGCACCGTGTCGCAGCGCATGTCGCCCTTGCCGTGCCAGGTGATCGCCCGCATCGCCGTGTCTCCATTTCCGTGCAGCCTGCCCGGCAACGCCGCCATGCGGCCCGCGTTGCCCCGCCACACATGCGACGGCAGGAGTTTTCCATGGACGGCAAGGGACTGGTGGTGGTCACGGGCGCCAGCACGGGCATCGGCAAGGAGCTGGCGCGCATCGCCGCCGCCGAGGGGCACGAGCTGGTGATCTGCGCCGACGAGCCGTTGATCGAAGAGGCGGCGCGCCAGCTCCGCGGCTCCGGCGCGCGGGTCCGCGCGGTCCAGGCCGACCTGGCGACGGAGGCCGGCGTGGAGGCGCTGCTGGACGCCATCGGCGCCGCGCGGGTGGAGGTGCTGTGCGCCAATGCCGGGCGCGGCCTGGGCCACGGCTTCCTGGACCAGGACTGGGAGGACGTGAAGCAGGTGATCGCCACCAACGTCACCGGCACGCTGCACCTCATCCAGCAGGTGGGGCGCGCCATGCGGGCGCAGGGCGGCGGGCGCATCCTGGTGACGGGCTCCATCGCCGGCTACATCCCGGGCTCCTTCCAGGCGACCTACAACGGCACCAAGGCCTTCATCGACAGCTTCTGCGCCGCCTTGGGCAACGAGCTGAAGGAGACGGGCATCACCGTCACCTGCCTGATGCCCGGCGCCACCGAGACGGAGTTCTTCCGCCGCGCCGGCATGGAGGACACCGCGGTGGGCGCCGCGCCCAAGGACGACCCGCACGACGTGGCGAAGACCGGCTGGGAGGCGATGAAGGCCGGCGACGGCCAGGTGGTGCACGGGCTGATGAACAAGGTGCAGACCACCATCGCCAACGTCACCCCCGCCGCCATGCTGGCCGAGCAGCATCGCAAGACGGCGGAGCCGGGCTCGGCGTCGTAGCGCCCTACTCGACACGGGCGCGGCCTTGCCCCGTAGTCGCGGCTGGACGGGCGCGGGGGCGATGGCATGGCACGGGTGATCTGCCTCGGTTCGGCCGTGCTGGACCACCTGTTCCGCGTGGGCGAGATCCCGGTCCCACCGGCGAAGGAGCGCGCCACCGCCTACCGCGCGATGGGGGGCGGCATGGCGGCGAACGCGGCCATCGCGGTGGCGCGGCTGGGCGGCGACTCGGCGCTCTGGGGCCGGCTGGGCGAGGATGCCAACGGCGCCGCCGCCCGCGCCGAGCTGGAGGCCGAGGGCGTGGACTGCACCCACCTGCGCGGCTTCGCCGGCGCCCGCACCCCCGTCTCCGCCGTGGTGGTGGACAAGCGGGGCGAGCGCGTCACCTTCGGCTGGCGCGGCGAGGGCCTGCCGGCCGACCCCGCCTGGCTGCCCCTGGCCGCGCTGGAAGGCGCGGGCGCGCTGCATTGCGACCCGCGCTGGCACGAGGGCGCGGTGGCTGCGCTGGAAGCCGCCGCCACGCGGGCAATCCCTTCCGTGCTGGATGCGGAGAAGGGCGAGGCGCGCATCCTGCTGGACCTGGTGCCCCGCGTGGCGCACGCCGTGTTCAGCGAAGGCGGCCTGGCCAACTTCGCCCCCGGCCTGCGCCCGGCGGACGCCCTGCGCCGCGCGCTGGCGGAGGGCCGCACCACGCTGGCCGCGGTGACGCGGGGCGAGAAGGGCGTGCTGTGGCTGGCGCGCGGCATGGCCTCGCCCGCCGCCGTCCCGGCCTTTCCGGTCGAGGCGGTGAACACCACGGGGGCGGGGGACGTGTTCCACGGGGCCTACGCGCTGGCGCTGGCGGAAGGGCGGGAACCGGCCGCCGCGCTGCGCTTCGCGGCGGCTGCCGGGGCGCTGCGGGCCAGGGATGGCGAAACGCCGCGGCGCCCCGCGCTGGAGGCGATGCTGGGCAGCGCGTAACCAGTGCTTGCATTCTGCGGCAGGAAGGCCGATGTTGTGGGGGTCAACCTCGTCTGGTTCGGCCTAGCCTCCTGTCCCCCTCGGGGGATGCCGAGCCTCGTGACCGCCTTCCCTTCGACGCTGATCCGCCCCGCAATCCGCGCGGGGTGGCACCCTCGTTCCGAAAGGGAACAGACCCCATGACCACCGGCACCGTGAAGTGGTTCAACGCCACCAAGGGCTACGGCTTCATCCAGCCCGAGGACGGCTCCAAGGACGTCTTCCTCCACATCTCCGAAGTCCAGAAGGCCGGCCTGCGCGACGTGCGCGAGGGCGAGCGCCTGGAGTTCGAGGTGCAGGGCGGGCAGGGCGGCAAGGCTTCCGCCGCCAACATCCGCAAGGCCTGAACGGCCTCGCAGATCAGGGGTGGGCTTCGGCCCGCCCCTTTTTTGATTCCAGGAAGGGGTTTGCTCCATGGCCACGCCGCTGCACCGCTTCCGCACCGGGGAACGCATCGAACTCGTCGCCGGCAAGATGGACGGCAACCTGCCGCGCGGGCTGTTCACCGTGCTGCGCCCCCTGCCGAACGACCAGATGGACCGCGAATACCGCGTCCGCCACACCCAGGACGGGCACGAGCGCGTGGTGCGCGAAAGCCAGATGCGCGCCGACCCCTTCGGCAAGCAGCTGCCCTGATTTCCGCTTGACCTTCCCCCGCGGCAAGGTTCCACCCTGCGCGGCATGATCACCATCCACATCCCCAACATGGAATGTGGCGGCTGCGCCAAGGGCGTTTCCGCCACCCTGGCCGAGGCCGCGCCCGGCGCCGCGGTCGAGATCGCGCTCGACCGGCGCGAGGTGCGCGTGGCGGCACCCGACCCCGCCCCCATCCTGGCCGCGCTGCGCGCCGATGGCTGGCAGGCCGAGGTGGCGGCATGAGGCGCGCGCTGGTCCTGGCCGCCGCTCTGGCCACCGCCCTGGGTGCGGGCGCGCTCGCGCAGCATGCCGGGCACGGCACGCCCTCCGGCAACGCCTCCACCCGCGCCTACCAGGCGGCGATGGAGCGCATGCACCGCGACATGGCCATCCGCTACACCGGCGACGCCGACCGCGACTTCCTCCTCGGCATGATCCCCCACCACGAGGGCGCCGTCGCCATGGCGCGCATCGCCCTCGAGCATGGGCGGGACCCGCAGGTGCGCGCCCTGGCGGAATCCATCATCCGCGACCAGGAGCGCGAGATCGCGCAGATGCGGGCGCTGCTGGCCCGGCGCTGAGCGGCGCGCCGCGCGCCACCGCGGCCGCGGCGGTCAGTGGCAGGACGGGCAGCGCGGCCTCCGCCACCGCGTCCAGCATGCGCGCGAAGTTGCATGGCGTCTCGCCCCAGGGCGTGGGGTGCGGCTGCAGGTCGTGGCCGAACACCACCAGCCAGCCGCCGCCCCGCCGCGCCTCGGCGATGGCGCGGCGCATCCCCTCGGGCGTGAAGCTGCGGCGCTCCATCGGGAAGACGCGGAGCTGACCGAAATCCAGCCAGCGCCCGTTCACCCCGGCGGCGATGCCGCGCGCCAGCGGGAAGTGCCGCGCGATGGCGGTCTTGGAGCGCGGGCAGGCCGCGCCGTACGGGTAGGCGAAGGCCGGCGCCATCGCCATCCCGGCTGCCGCCCCCAGCCAGTCCCGGTTGCGCCTCACCTCCTCGCCGATCGCTCGCCAGGGCAGGCTGGGCAGGCGGCGGTGGCCGAAGCCGTGGCAGGCGATTTCGTGCCCGCCGGCCACCAGGGCGGCCAGGTCCTCGCGCCCGAACATCTGCTGCCCGTCGGTGCGGGTGCCTTCCAGCCCGCCGGCCAGGAAGAAGGTGCCCTTCCACCCATGCGCCGCCAGCAGCCGCGCGCCGACCGTGACGGCGGAGCGCGGGACGTCGTCGAAGGTGAAGGACACCATGGCCCCGGGCGCGCGCGACAGGCGGGCCTGCGGCTGCCACAGCCGCGCCAGGCGGCCCGGCATGTGGCCCCATTGCTCGCGAAGCTGCCGGACCAGGGCCATGGCGCCCAGATGCCACGGCAATGGTGAAGGCCCGGTGAACGAGAAAGGGGGCGGCCCCTGCGGACCGCCCCCCTCTATCGGATCGCTGAACCCTCTTGGGGATCAGAAGTCCATGTCACCCATGCCGCCGCCCATGCCGCCGCCGCCGGCCGGGGCCGACTTCTTCTCGGGGCGCTCGGCGACCATCGCCTCGGTGGTGATCAGCAGGGAGGCGACGGAGGCCGCATCCTGCAGCGCCGTGCGCACGACCTTGGTCGGGTCGATGATGCCGGCGGCCACCAGGTCCTTGTACTCGTCCTTCTGGGCGTCGTAGCCGAACTCGTAGGTCGCGGTGCGGAGCACCTCGCCCGCGACCACGGCGCCGTCCTTGCCGGCGTTCGCGGCGATCTGCTTGACCGGCGCCTGGATCGCCTTGCGGACGATCTCGATGCCGACCTGCTCGTCGCTGTTCTCGCCCTTCAGGCCGCCCAGGTTCTCCGAGGCGCGCAGCAGCGCGATGCCGCCGCCGGGGACGATGCCTTCCTGCACGGCCGCGCGGGTGGCGTGCAGCGCGTCGTCCACGCGGTCCTTGCGCTCCTTCACCTCGACCTCGGTGCTGCCACCGACGCGGATGACGGCCACGCCGCCGGCCAGCTTCGCCAGGCGCTCCTGCAGCTTCTCGCGGTCGTAGTCCGAGGTGGTCTCCTCGATCTGCGCCTTGATCTGCTCGCAGCGGCCCTGGATCTCCGACTTCTCGCCGGCGCCGTCCACGATCGTGGTGTTCTCCTTCTCGATGCGGATGGTCTTGGCCTTGCCCAGCATCGGGAGGGTGACGTTCTCCAGCTTGATCCCCAGGTCCTCGGAGATCATCTGGCCGCCGGTGAGGATCGCGATGTCCTCGAGCATCGCCTTGCGGCGATCACCGAAGCCGGGCGCCTTCACGGCCGCGATCTTCAGGCCGCCACGCAGCTTGTTGACCACGAGCGTGGCCAGGGCCTCGCCCTCCACGTCCTCGGCGATGATGACGAGCGGGCGGCCGCTCTGCACCACGGCCTCGAGCAGCGGCAGCATCGGCTGGAGCTGGGACAGCTTCTTCTCGAAGATCAGGATGTAGGGCTGATCCATCTCCGCGATCATCTTCTCCGCATTCGTGATGAAGTACGGGGAAACGTAGCCGCGGTCGAACTGCATGCCCTCGACGACGTCGAGCTCGGTCTGGATGCTCTTGGCTTCCTCGACCGTGATCACGCCCTCGTTGCCGACCTTCTCCATCGCCTCGGCGATCATCTTGCCGATCTCGGTCTCGCCGTTCGCGGAGATGGTGCCGACCTGCGCCACTTCGGCGGAGGTGGAGATCTTGCGGCTCTTGCTTTCCAGCTCGGCCACGACGGAGGACACGGCCTTGTCGATGCCGCGCTTGAGGTCCATCGGGTTCATGCCGGCGGCGACGGCCTTCGCACCCTCGCGCACGATGGCCTGGGCCAGCACGGTCGCGGTGGTGGTGCCGTCACCGGCGATGTCGTTGGTCTTCGAGGCCACTTCGCGCACCATCTGCGCGCCCATGTTCTCGAACTTGTCGGCCAGCTCGATCTCCTTGGCGACGGTGACGCCGTCCTTGGTGATGCG
>JALHNW010000058.1 GCA_022843345.1 Rubritepida sp.
GAAGCCCTCCAGCCGCGCGCGCAGCAGCCAGCCATCCAGCGCGGCCAGCAGGTCGCGCGCGAAGCCCTCGGGCTCCAGTGGGCCCAGCGCGGCGGTGGCGCGGCCCGGCACCTCCGGCGCGTGGGCGAGGTTGACGCCGAAGCCCAGCACCAGCCGCGCGATGCCGCCATCGGGCGCGACATGGCCCTGCGCCAGGATGCCGGCACATTTGGCGCCCCCCAGCAGCAGGTCGTTGGGCCATTTCAGCCGCACGGGCGCGTGTCGCGCCGCCACCTCGTGCAGCGCCACGGCCGCCAGCAGCGCGTATTGCGGCAGCAGCCGCGCCGGGCCTTTCGGCCGCAGCAGGGCGGACAGCGCGAGGTTCCCGGCCGGGCCTTCCCAGCCGCGCCCCTGGGTGCCGCGGCCGGCGGTCTGGCGGCGCGCCATGACGGCCAGCCCCTCCGGCTCCCCGGCATCGGCCAGCCGGGTGACGAGGTCCTGCGTGCTTCCCAACGCCTCGAAGACCTGGAGGCGCCATGCCGTCGCGGGCATCGGATTCAGACCTCCGGGCCCTGCGGCCCTGCGGTCATCCGATGCGCTCACCCGATCAGCGCCGCCACCGCCTGCCGCGCGGCAGCCAGCAGCGGCGCCGGGAACAGGAAGAAGAAGGTGGTGAACAGCCCCGTCGCGCCCAGCACGACCGAGACGCCGGCCGGGCGCGCATCCAGAGCCGGCAGCGCCGCGTCGAAATACATCACCTTCACGATCCGCAGGTAGTAGTAGGCCGACACCACCGAGGACAGCACGGCCACCGTCGCCAGCAGCCAGAACCCCTGCTCCACCGCCGGCAGCAGCACGTAAAGCTTGGCGAAGAAGCCGGCCAGCGGCGGGATGCCGGCCATGGAGAACATGAACACCGCCATGGCCAGTGCCATCATCGGGTCCGTGCGGCCCAGCCCGGCAAGGTCGTCCACCTGCTCCACCGCGCGGCCCCCGCGGCGCATCGCCACCAGCACGGCGAAGGCGCCCATGTTCATGGCGACGTAGATGGCAATGTAGACCAGCACGCCGCGCAGCCCGGACTCGCCGCCCACCGCCAGCCCCATCAGCGTGAAGCCGACATGGCCGATGGAGGAATAGGCCATCAGCCGCTTGATGTTGCTCTGCCCGATGGCCGCGAAGGCGCCCAGCACCATGGAACCCAGCGAGGCCAGCACGATGATCTGCTGCCACTGCCCCGCCGTGTCGCCGAAGGGCCCGGCCAGCACGCGCACCAGCAGCGCGATGGCGGCCACCTTGGGCGCCGCCGAGAAGAAGGCCGTCACCGTCACCGGCGCGCCCTCGTAGACGTCGGGCGTCCACATGTGGAAGGGCACGGCGGAGATCTTGAAGGCGAGTGCGGCGATGATGAACACGATGCCCACCACCACGCCCGCGGACGCACCTCCCTCGGCCGAGAGCGCATCCGCCAGCCGGTCGAAATTCGTGGTGCCGGCGAAGCCATAGACCAGCGAGGCGCCGTAGAGCAGGAGCCCCGAGGCGAGCGCGCCCAGCACGAAGTACTTCAGCCCCGCCTCCGCGCTGCGCGGGTTGTCGCGGTCGAAGGCGGCCAGCACGTAGAGCGGCAGGGACAGCAGCTCCAGCCCCAGGTACAGCGTCATCAGGTCATTGGCCGAGATCATGACCATCATGCCCAGCGTCGCCAGCAGGACCAGCACCGGGAACTCGAAGCGGTTCAGCCCTTCCTTCGCGTTCCAATCCAGCGCGACCAGCAGCGACAGCGCCGCGGCGGCCAGCGCCAGGATCTTCATGAAGGCGGAGAAGTCGTCGGCCACGTATTGCCCGCCGAAGCCGGTGCCCTCGCCCTGCATGAGCACCAGCACGCCGGCCAGCAGCATGGCGCCGATGCAGGCCATCGCCACGGGGAAGGTCGTGTCGCGCTTCGGGATCACCCCGGCGACGAGGATGGCGCAGGCGCAGACCGCCAGCACGATTTCAGGAAGGGCGATCTGCCAGTTCATGTGCTCACAACCCCGCGAGACGGGAGGCGGCCTGCATCGCGGCCTGGTGGCTGTTCACCATCTGCGACACGGTCACCGAGAAGAAGGAAAGGAAGGATTGGGGATAGAGGCCCATCCACAGCGTCAGCAGGATCAGCGGCGCGAAGGTGGCGTATTCGCGCGGGCTCAGGTCCAGCAGGGCGCGCAAATCGTCGCGCGTCACCTTGCCGAAGGCCACGCGGCGATACAGGAACAGCATGTAGGCCGCGCCCAGCACCATGCCGGTGGCGGCACCCAGTGCCACCCAGGGGTTCACCGCCCAGGCGCCCAGGATCACCAGGAACTCGCCGGGGAAGCCCGCCGTGCCCGGCAGCGCCACGCTGCCCATGGTGAACAGCATGAACACCAGCGCATAGGCCGGCATGATCTTCGCCACGCCGCCGTAGCGCAGGATCTCGCGCGAATGCACGCGGTCGTACAGCACGCCGACGCAGAGGAAGAGCGCGCCCGAGACGACGCCGTGCGCCAGCATGGTGAACAGCGCGCCCTCGATTCCCTGCTGGTTGAAGGTGAAGATGCCCAGCGTGACGATGCCCATGTGGGCCACCGAGGAATAGGCGATCAGCTTCTTCATGTCCTGCTGCGCCAGCGCCACCAGCGAGGTGTAGACCACCGCCACGATGCTCAGCACGTAGATGAAGGGCGCGAAGTAGGCCGACGCCTCCGGAAGCAGCGGGAGCGAGAAGCGCAGGAAGCCGTAGGCCCCCATCTTCAGCAGCACGCCGGCCAGGATGACGGAACCCGCCGTCGGCGCCTCCACGTGGGCGTCCGGCAGCCAGGTGTGCACCGGCCACATCGGCACCTTCACCGCGAAGGAGGCGAAGAAGGCCAGGAACAGCCAGACCTGCATGGCGAACGGGATGTCGAACTCCGCCAGCTCGGGGATGCTGGTCGTGCCCGCGCTGAACCACAGCGCGATGATGGCCAGCAGCATCAACACCGAGCCGAGCAGCGTGTAGAGGAAGAACTTGTAGGCGGCATAGACCCGCCGCGCCCCGCCCCACACCCCGATGATGAGGAACATCGGGATCAGCACCGCCTCGAAGAACACGTAGAACAGCATCAGGTCCATGGCGCAGAACATGCCGACCATCATGGTCAGCAGCACCAGGAAGGCGACCATGTACTCGCGCACGCGCTTCTGCACGCTTTCCCACGACGCCATGATGCACAGCGGCACCAGGGCGGTGGACAGCAGCACGAACAGCACCGAGATGCCGTCCACCCCCATGGCGTAGGAGATGCCGAACTCCGGCAGCCAGTCCACGCGCTCGACGAACTGGAAGTCGGCGGTGGACTTGTCGAAGCGGAACCACAGGATCAGCGACAGGCCGAAGGTGATGAGGCTGGTCCACAGCGCCGTCCAGCGCGCGTTGGCGGCGACCGCCGCCTCCTCGCCGCGCAGCGTCATGATGATGAGCGCGCCGACCAGCGGCAGGAAGGTGAGGATGGAAAGCAGGGGGAAGCCCGCGGCGTTCATGGTCAGCGGCCCAGCAGGAAGAGGGAGACGAAGAGGACGAGGCCGATGATCATGGCGAAGGCGTAGTTCGCCACCCGCCCCGTCTGGATGCGCGCGGCCCCGCGCGCCGTGCCGGCCACCGCGGCGGCCGCGCCGTTGGGCATGCCGTCGATGATCCGCACGTCGCCCACCTGCCAGAACACGCCCGCCAGGCGCTTCGCCGGCTGCACGAAGATGCGGTCATACAGCTCGTCGAAGTACCACTTGTTCAGCAGGAAGCGGTACAGCCCCGGCACCGCGGCGGCGATGCGCCCCGGCACCTGCGGGAACAGCCCGTACAGCACCACCGCCAGCGCGATGCCCGACACGGCGGTGATCTTCGCCACCGTCGGCACCCAGTGCGGCGCGTGGTGCAGCGCCTCCATCATGTGCTTGGCCGGCAGGTTGAAGATGGCGCCGTTCCAGAACGCCTCCTGCATGTCGCCGATGAAGTAGGGCGCGAAGGTGAAGCCCGTCGCCACCGCGCCCACCGCCAGCAGCAGCAGCGGTATGAGCATCACCGCCGGGCTCTCATGCACGTGGTCCATGGTGTGCTGGTCCGCCCGCGGCTTGCCGTGGAAGGTGAGGATCAGCAGGCGCCAGGAGTAGAAGGCCGTGAGGAAGGCCGCCAGGATGCCGCAGGCGAAGGCGTAGGTGCCGACCACGCTGTTCGCGGCGATCGCGCCTTCAAGGATCGCGTCCTTCGAGTAGTAGCCGGCGAAGATCGGGATGCCGGCCAGCGCCAGCGAGCCTATCCACATCACCGCGTAGGTGACCGGGATCTTCTTCCAGATGCCGCCCATGCGGCGGATGTCCTGCTCGTCGCTCATCGCGTGGATGACGGAGCCCGCGCCCAGGAACAGCAGCGCCTTGAAGAAGGCGTGCGTGAACAAATGGAACATCGCCGCCTGGTACAGCCCCACGCCGGCGGCGAAGAACATGTAGCCGAGCTGCGAGCAGGTGGAATACGCGATGATGCGCTTGATGTCGTTCTGCACGCAGCCGATCGTGGCCGCGAAGATCGCCGTGGACGCGCCCACCACCGTGACGATCGCCAGCGCCACGGGCGCGTATTCCATGACCGGCGACATGCGGCACATGAGGAACACCCCCGCCGTCACCATCGTCGCCGCGTGGATCAGCGCGGAAACCGGCGTCGGCCCCTCCATCGCGTCCGGCAGCCAGGTGTGCAGGCCCAGCTGCGCCGACTTGCCCATCGCGCCCAGGAACAGCAGCACGCCGATCAGCTCCAGCGCCGGCAGCCCGGCGAAGGTGTCGTTCGCGCGCGCGGAGGCGGCGGCGAAGATCGCGTCGAACTCCAGCGTGCCGAAGATGAAGAAGGTCAGCGCCATGCCCAGCATGAAGGCCACGTCGCCCACGCGGTTCACGATGAAGGCCTTCATCGCCGCCGCGTTCGCGCTCTCCTTCTCGTACCAGTAGCCGATGAGCAGGTAGCTCGCGAGGCCGACGCCCTCCCAGCCGAAGAACAGCTGCACCAGGTTGTCCGCCGTCACCAGCATCAGCATCATGAAGGTGAACAGGGACAGGTAGGCGAAGAAGCGCGGCCGCGTCTCGTCATGCGACATGTAGCCGACGCTGTAGAGGTGGATCAGCGTCGAGATGAAGGTGACCATCCCGACCATGACCGCGCTCAGCGTGTCGTAGCGCAGCGCCCAGGCGAACTCCAGGTCGCCCACATCCATCCAGGTGACGATCACCTCGGTGGTGGGCTGCCCGCCCATCGCCACCTGCATGAAGGCCGAGACGCCGCAGAACGCGGCCAGCGCCATGCAGATGACGGTGGACCACATGGCCGCGCGCTCGCCGATCCAGCGGCCGAGGAAGCCGCTGATGGTGGCGCCCAGCAGCGGGAAGAAGACGGCTCCGACGAACATGCCCTTAACCCCGCAACGTCGAGACATCCTCGACTTCGATGGTCCCGCGGTTGCGGAAGTAGATGACGACGATGGCGAGCCCGATCGCGGCCTCGGCCGCGGCGACGGTGAGGATGAACATGGCGAAGACCTGCCCCGCCAGGTCGTCCAGCCGCGCGGAGAACGCGACGAGGTTCAGGTTCACCGACAGCAGGATCAGCTCGACCGACATCAGGATGACGATGACGTTCTTGCGGTTCATGAAGATGCCGAACACGCCGAGCACGAACAGGATCGCGCCCACCGTGAGGTAGTGCGCCAGGCCGATGGTCAGCATCAGTGGTGGCCCCCTTCGTGCGAGACCTTTTTAGGCTCCGGCGCGGGCGGCGGGAGCGGGCGCAGGATCTCCTCGCGCGCGATGCCGGCACCCAGTGCCGGCTGCGCCATGGCCAGCTTGCTGGTCCGCGCGATCTGGGCCGCGATGTCCTGCCGCTTCGAATTCGCCGGCTTGTCGCGCAGCGTCAGCACGATGGCGCCGATCATCGCCACCAGCAGGATCATGCCGGCCGCCTGGAACAGGAAGATGTAGTCGGTGTAGATCACCCGCCCCAGCGCCTCGGTGTTGCTCACCCCCGCGGGCGCGGGCGAGAGGCGCAGGTCCATCGCGTCGGGCGCCAGCTGCCAGGCGCCGAACACCAGCACCAGCTCCAGGAACAGGATGGCGCCGACCACCGCGCCGAAGGGGGCGTAGCGCTGGAAGCCCTCGCGCAGCCGCGCGAAATCCACGTCCAGCATCATCACCACGAACAGGAACAGCACGGCGACCGCGCCGACGTAGACGATGACCAGGATCATCGCCAGGAACTCGGCGCCCGCCAGCAGGAACAGCCCTGCCGCGTTGAAGAACGCCAGGATCAGGTACAGCACCGAATGCACGGGGTTGCGCGAGGTCACGACCATCACGGCCGATGCCACGAGGATCGCCGCGAAGGCGTAGAAGGCCAGCGCTGCGATCATCGGTAGGGCGCGTCCAGCCGCAGGCGCTCGGCCAGCACCGGCTCCCACCGGTCGCCATTCGCGAGCAGGCGTTCCTTGTCGTACATCAGCTCCTCGCGGTTCTCCACGGCGAATTCCAGGTTCGGGCCTTCCACGATGGCGTCCACCGGGCAGGCTTCCTCGCACAGCCCGCAATAGATGCACTTCGTCATGTCGATGTCGTAGCGCGTGGTGCGGCGCGAGCCGTCATCGCGCGGCTCGGCCTCGATGGTGATGGCCAGCGCCGGGCACACCGCCTCGCACAGCTTGCAGGCGATGCAGCGTTCCTCGCCGTTCGGGTAGCGGCGCAGCCCGTGCTCCCCCTTGAAGCGCGGCGACAGCGGCGACTTCTCGTGCGGGTAGTTGATGGTCGCCTTGGGGCGGAACATCTGGCGCAGCGTCAGCATCATCCCGCCGACGATCTCCGTCAGCAGGAAGGAGCGCGCGAAGCGATCGAGCGTGGTCATGCGGGAAGCAGCCCCGTGAGCTTGAGGAACCCGGCCGTCAGCACCAGCCACAGCAGCGAGAAGGGCAGGAACACCTTCCAGCCCAGCCGCATCAGCTGGTCGTAGCGGTAGCGCGGGAAGGTCGCGCGCGACCACAGGAAGAAGAACAGCACCAGCGCCACCTTCAGCGCGAACCACACCGGCCCGGGGATCCAGGTGAAGGGCTCGATGGAGATCGGCGGCAGCCAGCCGCCCATGAACAGGATGACGCACAGCGCGCTCATCAGGATCATGTTCGCGTATTCGCCGAGGAAGAACAGCGCGAAGCTCATCGAACTGTATTCGACGAAGAACCCGGCCACCAGCTCGCTCTCGCCTTCCGGCAGGTCGAAGGGCGCGCGGTTCGTCTCGGCCAGGGCCGAGATGAAGAAGATCACGAACATCGGGAAGAGCGGGATGAAGAACCACAGATTCTCCTGCGCCCGCACGATCTCCGTCAGGTTCAGCGAACCCACGCACAGCAGCACGGTGACGATCACGAAGCCGATGGACACCTCGTAGGACACCATCTGCGCGGCCGAGCGCAGCGCGCCCAGGAAGGCGTACTTGGAGTTCGACGCCCAGCCCGCGATGATGATGCCGTACACGCCCAGCGAGCTGATCGCGAACAGGTACAGCACGCCCACGTTGATGTCGGCGATCGCCCAGCCATCATTCACCGGGATCACCGCCCAGGCCAGCATCGCCAGCGTGAAGGTCAGCATCGGCGCCGCCATGAACAGCAGCCGCGATGCGCCGGACGGGATGATCGTCTCCTTCATCAGCATCTTGATGGCGTCGGCGAAGGGCTGGAGCAGCCCGAAGGGCCCCACCACGTTCGGCCCCTTGCGCAGCTGCATCGCCGCCAGCACCTTGCGCTCGGCCCAGGTGAGGTAGGCGACCGCGATCAGCACCGGCACCAGCAGCGCCAGGGCCTGGGCCACCGTCAGCGCCAGGATGCCCAGCGGCGAGTTGAGGAACTCCGTCATCGCCTCACTCCGCCGCCTGCGGGAGGATCGCCTGCACGCATTCCGCCATCACCTCGCTCGCGCGCGTGATCGGGTCCACCTGCCAGTAATTCTCGAAGAAGGGCGCGAAGGGCGCGGCGTCCAGCGCGCCGCCTTCCGGCCCGGCATCATCCGTGCAGCCCGCAACCGGCCCCTGGTCCAGCCGCCCGAAGGCCGGGTGCTGCGCCACCATCTCGGCGCGCAGCGCGTCCAGAGTGTCGAAGGGCAGCGTCACGCCCAGGAATTGCGAGGCGGCGCGGATGATCTTCCAGTCCTCCCGCGCCTCGCCCGGCGGCATGGTGGCCAGCCGGCCCTTCTGCACGCGCCCCTCCATGTTGGCGTAGAGGCCGTCCTTCTCGGTGTAGGCGGCACCGGGCAGGATCACGTCCGCCCGCGCCGCGCCCAGGTCGCCGTGATGGCCCTGGTAGACGACGAAGGTGCCCGGCGCCACGTCCAGCGCATCGGCGCCCAGCAGCCACAGCGCCTGGACGGCGCCATTCGCCATCGCCGCCGCATCCGGCGCGCCCGCGCCCGGCACGAAGCCGACATCCAGCGCGCCCACCTGGCC
>JALHNW010000059.1 GCA_022843345.1 Rubritepida sp.
GGCGATGCCACGCCGCATCCCGAATGGCTGCACCCGCAATCCGCGGTCCGCATGCACCTGCCGGCGCAGATCGGCGACTACACCGATTTCTACGTGGGCATCCACCACGCCACCGCCGTGGGCAAGCTGTTCCGCCCCGACGCGCCCCTGCTGCCCAACTACAAGCACGTCCCCATCGGCTACCACGGCCGCGCCTCCTCCGTGGTGGCGTCGGGTACGCCGATCCGCCGGCCGCGCGGCCAGCTGCCGTCCTCCGACGGCCCGCGCTACGCGCCCTGCGCCAGGCTGGACTACGAGCTGGAGCTTGGCTTCTGGGTCGGCCCCGGCAACGTCATGGGCGATTCCATCCCCATCGGCGAAGCCGCCGGGCACATCGCCGGCTACTGCCTGCTCAACGACTGGTCGGCGCGCGACATCCAGTCCTGGGAGTACCAGCCGCTGGGTCCCTTCCTGGCGAAGTCCTTCGGCACCACCATCAGCCCCTGGATCATCACGCCCGAGGCGCTGGAGCCCTTCCGCATCCCCCAGCCCCCGCGCCCCGAGGGCGACCCCGCCCCCCTGCCCTACCTGTGGGACGAGGCCGACCAGGCGCAGGGCGCGCTGAACCTGGAGCTGGAGGTGCTGCTCTCCACCGCCGCCATGCGCGCGGCCGGCCTGCCCCCCGCCCGCATCAGCCTGAGCCACGCGCGGCACCTGTACTTCACGCCGGCGCAGATGCTGGCGCACCACGCCTCCGGCGGCTGCCCGCTGAACCCGGGCGACCTGCTGGGCACCGGCACCATCTCCGGCCCCGACCGCGCGAGCTACGGCTCGCTGCTGGAAAGCTCCGCCGGCGGCAAGGAGCCCATCACCCTGCCGAATGGCGAAGCGCGCACCTTCCTGGAGGACGGCGACGAGGTGACGCTTTCCGCCCGCGCCACCGCGCCAGGCGCCGTGAGCATCGGGTTCGGGGAGTGCGTCGGGCGGATCAGCCCAGCGGCGGGCTGAGGGCGCCGTCGCGCCCCTCCTCCACCGCGTGGCAGGCCACCACCGTTTCCGGCGTGCCGCGCGCCGGCAGCATCGCCGGCACCTCCACGCGGCAGCGGTCATTGGCCAGCGGGCAGCGCGGATGGAAGGTGCAGCCGGGCGGCGGCGTGATCGGGCTCGGCACCTCGCCCCCGACTGGGATCCGCTGCCGCCCGGTCATCTCCAGGTCCGGGATCGCCTCCATCAGCGCGCGCGTGTAGGGGTGCCGCGGCGTATGGAACAGCGTCTCGGACGGCGCCAGCTCCACCAGCTTGCCCAGGTACATCACCCCCACCCGGTCGCTCACCTGCCGCACGACGGCGAGGTTGTGGCTGATGAACAGGTAGGTCAGCCCCAGCCGCTTCTGCAGGTCCAGCATCAGGTTCAGGATCTGCGCCTGAACCGACACGTCCAGCGCCGATGTCGGCTCGTCGCACACCAGGAACTCGGGATTGGAGGACAGCGCGCGCGCGATGGAGATGCGCTGCCGCTGCCCGCCGCTGAACTCGTGCGGGAACTTCTCGCCATCCAGCGGGTTCAGCCCGACCTGGGCCAGCAGCTCGCCCACCCGCTTCTGCTGCGCCTCGCGCCCCTGCACCAGGCCGAAGGCGCGCAGCGGCTCGGCCACGATGTCGCGCACCCGCCAGCGCGGGTTGAG
Source organism: Rubritepida sp. (assembly GCA_022843345.1). Classification (GTDB taxonomy): domain Bacteria; phylum Pseudomonadota; class Alphaproteobacteria; order Acetobacterales; family Acetobacteraceae; genus Roseococcus. The sequence goes on from JALHNW010000059.1 coordinate 1,664, forward strand.
GCTGGCATAGGGGTCCTGGAAGATCATCTGCATGCGCTGGCGCTTGGTCGGGTCTGCCCGCGCCTCGGCCAGCGGCATGCCGTCGAAGATCACCTCGCCGCGCGTGGGCGAGTACAGTCCCACCACCAGCCGCGCCACGGTGGACTTGCCGCAGCCGGATTCGCCGACCAGCGACAGCGTCGTCCCCTTGGGGATCGAGAAGGACACTCCGTCCACCGCGCGCAGCGTGCGCCGCCCCTCGCGCGCGACGATGCGCTGCAGCAGCGGGCGGGACACGTCGAAATGCCGCGCGGCGTCGCGCAGCTCCAGCACCATCGGCTCAGCCATGCAGGCGGCCCTCCTCGCCCGGGGCGTAGAGCCAGCAGGCGGCACGGTTCGCCTTCGCCGGCAGCAGCTCCGGCCGCTCCACCCGGCAGCGATCGAAGACGCGCGGGCAGCGCGGGTTGTAGGGGCAGCCCGGCGGGATGGAGGAGAGCCGCGGCATGGAGCCGTCGATCTGCTCCAGCCGCTCCACGCGGTGGCTGATCGGCGGGATGGAGCCCATCAGCCCCGCCGAATACGGGTGTGCGGCGTGCTTCACCACGTCGCGCACCGCGCCGATCTCGATGACGCGCCCGGCATACATCACCGCCACCCGGTCCGCCGTCTCGGCGATCACGCCCATGTCGTGGGTGACGAGCATCATCGCCGTCCCCTTCTCCCGCGCCAGGGTCTTGAGCAGCGCGATCACCTGCGCCTGGATGGACACGTCGAGCGCCGTCGTCGGCTCGTCCGCCACCACCAGCTTCGGCTCGGCGCACAGGGCGAGCGCGATCACCACGCGCTGGCGCATCCCGCCCGAGAACTCGTGCGGGTAGCTGTCCACGCGCTGCGCCGCGGCCGGGATGCCGACCATCTCCAGCCACTCCACCGCGCGCCTGCGCGCCTCGGCCGGGTTCAGCGGCAGGTGGGTGGTGATCGTCTCCACCAGCTGGTCGCCCACGGTGTAGAGGGGATTCAGCGTGGTCAGCGGGTCCTGGAAGATGGCGCCGATCTGCCGGCCGCGGATGCGCCGCAGCTCCTCGTAGGGCAGGTCGTCTATTCGCCGCCCGGCCAGCCGGATCTCGCCGCCCGCGATGCGCCCCGGCGGCTCCAGCAGGCCGATGATGGCGGCCCCCGTCATGGACTTGCCGGCGCCCGATTCGCCCACCACGCCCAGCACCTCGCCGGGATGGATGTCGAAGGACACGTCGTCCAGCGCCACCAGCGTGCCGCGCCGCGTCGGGAACTCCACGCGCAGGTTGCGCACCTGGAGCAGCGCCTGGCCGCCCATGCTCTGTGTCTGGCTCATCGCAGCTTCGGGTTCAGGGCGTCGCGCAGCCAATCGCCCAGCAGGTTGACGGAAAGCACCATGATGATCAGCGCGACGCCCGGGAAGATGGTGATCCACCATTCGCCCGAGAACAGGAAGTCGTTGCCGATGCGGATCAGCGTGCCCAGCGAGGGTTGCGTCGGCGGGACACCCACGCCCAGGAAGCTCAGCGTCGCCTCCGCCAGGATGGCGAAGCCCAGGTTGAGCGTGGCGATCACCAGCACCGGCGACATCACGTTGGGCAGCACGTGCTGCGCCATGATCTTCAGCGACGGCAGGCCGATCACGCGCGCCGCCTGCACGTATTCCTTGTTGCGCTCCACCAGCGTCGAGCCGCGGACCGTGCGCGCGAATTGCGGCCAATTGGAGATGCCGATGGCGAAGATCACCACGAACAGCGCGATCTGGTCATGCGTCTCGCGCGGCAGGGCGGCGCGCACCACGCCATCCACCAGCAGCGCCACGAGGATGGAGGGGAAGGTCAGCTGGATGTCGGCGATGCGCATCAGCACCGCATCCACCTTGCCGCCGAGGTAGCCGGCCAGCAGCCCGAGCGCCACGCCCAGCGTGGTGGAGAAGATCACCGCGCAGAAGCCCACCAGCAGCGACACCCGCGCGCCGTACATGATGGCGGACAGCATGTCCCGCCCCTGGTCGTCGGTGCCCAGCGGGTAGGTGGCGTCGCCCTCGCTGCCCCACACCGGCGGCTTGAAGGCGTCCATGAGTTGCAGCGAGGCGAGGTCGAACGGGTTGTGCGGCGCCAGCACCGGCGCCAGCACCGCGCCCGCGATGCAGATGAACGCCACGATGGCGGAGGCCACCGTGACCGGGCTGCGCGTGAAGGACCACCAAAGGTCGGACTGGAAGAATGCCCGCATGGCCTAGTGCCCCTTCCCGCGGCCGATGCGCAGGCGGGGGTCCACCGCGTAGTACAGCAGGTCCACCACCAGGTTGATGGTGACGAAGACGAGCGCGATCATCATCAGGTAGGCGGCCATGACGGGAATGTCGGCGCTCCCCACGCTCTGGATGAACAGCAGCCCCATGCCGGGCCACTGGAACACCGTCTCGGTCACGATGGCGAAGGCGATGATCGCGCCCAGCTGCAACCCCGCGATGGTGATGACCGGCACCAGCGTGTTCTTCAGCGCGTGCCCGAAATGCACCGCCCGGTTCGGCAGGCCGCGCGCGCGGGCGAACTTGATGTAGTCCGTCCGCAGCACCTCCATCATCTCGCTGCGCACCAGGCGCATGATGAGCGTGAGCTGGAACAGCCCCAGCGTGATGGCCGGCAGGATCAGCGCCTTCAGCCCGCCCCAGGTGAGGAAGCCCGTGCTCCACCACCCCAGCCGCACCACGTCGCCGCGGCCGAAGGAAGGAAGCCAGCCCAGCCACACGCTGAAGGTGAGGATCAGCAGGATGCCGATGAGAAAGGTCGGCAGCGACACGCCCACCAGCGAGAAGGTGAGGAAGAATCGGCTGAGCCAGGAATTGCGGTAAAGCCCGGTGTAGACCCCCATCGGCACGCCCACCGCCAGCGCCACGATGGCGGCGCAGAGCGCAAGCTCGAGCGTCGCCGGCGCGCGCTCGGCGATCAGCTCCGCCACCGGGCGGGACAGGCGGTAGGACAGGCCGAACTCCCCCTGCGCGGCGTTGCCCAGAAAGGAGAGGAACTGGACGAAGAACGGCTTGTCCAGCCCCAGGTCGGTGATCAAGGCCTGGCGCTGCGCCTCGGTGAAGTCCTGCCCCAGCATGATCGCCACCGGGTCTCCCACATAGGCGAACATGGCGAAGGAGATGAAGGACACCACCAGCATCACGGGCAGCGCCTGGAGCAGGCGCGAGACGATGAAGGAGAACAACTCAGTTCACCACGGCCCAGCGGAACTGCGGCTCGTTGTTCGCCATGTGCGGCATCTGGATGTTGCTGCGCATCGCCCAGGGCACCACCTGGTGGTGCAGAGGGATGTGCGGCACGTCCTCGCGGTACAGGCGCAACGCCTCGCGCATCGCGGCCTGCCGCTCGGCGCCCTGCTGCGTCTTCATCCGCTGCACCAGCGCGTCCATCTGCGGGTTGGAGTAGCGGCCGTGGTTCCAGATGCCGTCGCCCTGCGCGCCGTTGCGCGTGGCCAGCAGCGACTGGAAGGAATACAGCCCGTCCAGCGTCGGCACGCCCCAGCCCAGCATGAAGATCGAGGTGTCGTCGCGCTGGATCTTGGCGAAGAACGGCGCAATCGGCATGGAGTTCAGCCGCGTCCGCACGCCCACCCGCGCCCACATGGCCGCGATCGCCTGGCAGATCTGCTCGTCGTTCACATAGCGGTTGTTGGAGCAGTCGAGCGTGATCTCGAACCCCTTCGGGTAGCCGGCCTCGGCCAGCAGCGCGCGGGCGCGGGCGGCGTCGAAGGGCAGGCGCACGTCTTCCTCGCGCACGAAGCCCTGCACCTGCTCGGGGAACAGGGTGCCGGTGGGCACGCTCTGCCCGCGCATGATGGTGCGCTGGATCGCGGCGATGTCTATCGCGTGGTACAGCGCCTGGCGCACACGCAGGTCGCGCAGCGGGTTGCGGCCGCGCACGTCGCTGTACAGCAGCTCGTCGCGGAAGGTGTCCATGGCGATGAACAGCGTCCGCACCTCGGGGCCTTCCACCACGCGGGTGTTGGGGGCGTTGCGCAGCCGGTTGAGGTCCTGGATGGGCGGGTCGAGCACGAAGTCCACCTCGCCCGACAGCAGCGCGGCCACGCGCGTGGCGTCGGAGGCGATGGGGCGGAACTGGATCTCGGTGACGTTGCCCACGTTGCCCGCCTCGCGCCAGCCCCACCAGTCGGGGTTGCGCGACAGCACGGTCCGCACGTCCGGCTCGCGCGCCGTCATGCGGAAGGCCCCGGTGCCGTTGGTGTTGCGGACGGTGTGCATCTCCTCGCGCTGGCGGGTGTTCTGCGGGCGCGTGGCGTTGTGCCGCTCGCTCCAGCCCTTCGACACCATGAAGATGGAGGCGAGCTTGTTCGGCAGGATCGGGTCCACCGTCTTCGTCACGATGTCCACGGTGAAGCGGTCCACCGCCTCCGCCCGCTCGATCGTGTCCACGAAGATGCCGAAGTTGGAGGTGGGCGCCAGCGCGCGGGTGATGGAGAAGACCACGTCCTCGGCCGAGAAATCCTCGCCCTCGTGGAACTTCACGCCTTGCCGAAGCACGAAGCGCCAGCGGTTGGGCTCCACCTGCGTCCAGGACAGCGCCAGCCCGGGTTCCAGCCCCAGCCGCTGGTTGCGGGCGATCAGCGGGTCGTAGATCTGCCGCAGCACCATCGAGACGGTGCCCACGTTCTGCGAATGCGGGTCAAGCGTGTTCGGGTCGCCGCTAGCCGCCCAGCGCACGACGCGGGCTTGCGCCAGCGCATCCGCGGCCATGCCGAGGCCGAGCAGCATCGCCGCGGCCAGCATCATCCGTCGCATCATCGGGTGTTCTCCCCCATTGCCGAAGCCGCCCTGCAGTCAGGTATCCAAAGCTATAGGCCCGGGCGCGGCGCCTTGGAAGCCCAGTCCTTCAACAGCGAATAGCCCAGCGCCAGCACCACCGGCCCCAGGAACAGCCCCAGGAAGCCGAAGGCGAAGACGCCCCCCAGCGCGCCCAGGATCGTCAGCAGCAGCGGCAGGTCCGCCCCGCGCGCGATCAGCCAGGGCCGGATGACGTTGTCCACCGAGGAGATGCCCAGCGCGCCGTACAGCGCCAGGAAGATGCCCCACCCGGTGGAGCCCGTGGCGAAGAGCCACGCCGCGGCGGGGATCCACACCAGCGGCGCCCCCACCGGCAGGATGGAGATGATCCCGGCCACCACCGCCAGCAGCTGCCATTGCGGCACGCCCGAGATCCACAGCCCGAAGGCGGTCATGAACCCCTGCACGATCGCCGTGCCCAGCAGCCCGTACACCACCCCGCGCGTGACGTTGCCGGTCAGCTCCCACAGCGGGTCCGCCCGGTCGCCCGCCAGCCGCCGCAGGATGGCCAGCGAGCGGTCGGCGATCTTCGGCCCGTCGCGGTACAGGAAGAAGGCCAGCAGGATTGCCACCACCACCTCCGCCACCCCCGACAGCACCGCCAGCAGCGCGCCCAGCACCCCCTGCGCGATGGTACCCGCATGCGGCTCCAGCACGGAGGCAAGCCCGCCGATGTCGCCCGCGAAGCCGCGCGCCCAGCCCGCCAGCCATTCGCCCGCGAAGGGGATGCCGGCCAGGATCGGCGAGATGTCGGGCGGGCCTTCGCGCAGCAGCCGCTCGATCCATTCGCGGATGCCGTCGATGTCCTCGCGCCGCACGGGTGCGGCCAGCAGCACCGGAAGGGCGATCACCACGAACTCCAGCAGCACCATCACCAGCGCCGCCCCGGTCGGCGGCAGGCGCATCCGGTCGGTGAGGAAGCGGAAGGCCGGCCAGGTCACGAAGACCAGGATCACCGCCCACAGCAGCGCCGACACGAAGGGCCGCAGCACGAGGAAGCAGGCGGCCGCCAGCAGCGCCGCGGCGGCCAGGCCGATGATCTTGGCGATGGACTCGTCGCGCATGCCTCCCCCTTTGCCGCAACCCCGGCGCATCGGGTAGTCTTTTCCTCGCCGTGAACGTCCTTGCCCCTCCACCCCCGCGCCTGTCCATCGAGGTCGTCTTCGACTTCGTCTGCCCCTGGTGCCACCTGGGCATCGCGCGCCTGCTGCGCGTGCTGCGCGAGCGGCCGTGGCTGAGCGCGGACCTGCATTGGCGCCCCTTCCTGCTCAACCCCGACATCGCCGCCGGCGGGGCCTCGCGCCAGGACTGGCTGACGCGCAAGTTCGGCGGGGAGGAGCGGGCCCGGCGCCTGCACGGCGCCATCGCGGAGCTGGGCGCCGCGGAGGGCATCGCCTTCCGCTTCGACCTCCTGCGCCGGGTCCCCGCCTCCCTGGCCGCGCACCGCCTGCTGCGCTGGGCCTCGCGCCAGGGGCCGGCCGACTCGCTGGTCACGGCAATCTTCCGCGCCCACTTCACCGAGGGCGCCGACATCGGCCAGCACGCCACCCTGGCCGCCATTGCCGCCGCGGAGGGGCTGGACGGCGAAGCCGCGCGCCGCTTCCTCGGGGGCACTGGCGAGGCCGAATGGGTGCACCTGGAGAACCTGCGCGCCCACCGCCTGGGCATCAACGGCGTGCCTTGCTTCCTGGTGGACGGCCAGCACGCCATCGCCGGCGCGCAGGAGCCCGAGGTGCTGGAGCGGCTGATCGAGGTCGCGCTGACCCGCTAGCCGAACCAGTCCGGGTGCCGCGCCCGAAGCGCCTCGGCCTGCGCGAAGGTGCCCGACAGGTGCGCGCGCAACACGCGCTCCGCCTCCACCCCGTCGCCCGCCTCCAGCGCGGCCAGCAGCGCCGCGTGCTCCGCCTTGACCCGCTGCGCCTTGCCGGGCGCGGGCAGGTGCAGGCGGCGCAGGCGGTCCAGGTCCGCCGCG